>NZ_JAMYPL010000008.1:0-242423 GCF_040320355.1 Mesorhizobium sp. M0715
CCGTGACCAAAGCGCCCACCGCTAAACCGGCCGATCGTTCTGACCACACACTGGGGCCCTCCACCCTGGCTCCGGCGGGCGCCCCCGACGTGCTGCACCGAGGCTTGGGGTTGCCGCAGGCGGTAAGACTTCCTATCGCGTCAGCCGAGATAGGGATAGAGCGGGAAGCGATCGGTCAGCGCCACGACCTTGGCCTTGACCGCAGCTTCGACAGCGGCATTGCCCTCGTCGGAATTCGCAACCTTGAGACCGTCCAGCACTTCGGCGATCAGCTTGCCGATCTCGCGGAATTCGGCCTGGCCGAAGCCGCGCGTGGTGCCGGCCGGGGTGCCGAGACGCACGCCCGAGGTGACGAAAGGCTTTTCCGGGTCGAACGGGATGCCGTTCTTGTTGCAGGTGATGTTGGCGCGGCCCAGCGCCGCCTCGGCGCGCTTGCCGGTGGCGTTCTTGGGCCTGAGGTCGACCAGCATGAGATGGTTGTCGGTGCCGCCGGAGACGATGTCGAGACCAGTCTCCTTGAGGCTGGAGGCGAGCGCCTTGGCGTTGGCGGCGACGCTCTCGGCATAGACCTTGAAGCTCGGCTTCAGCGCTTCGCCGAAGGCCACCGCCTTGGCAGCGATGACATGCATCAGCGGGCCGCCCTGCAGGCCGGGAAACACCGCCGAATTCATCTTCTTGGCGATGTCCTCGTCATTGCACAGGATCATGCCGCCGCGCGGGCCGCGCAGCGATTTGTGCGTCGTGGTGGTCACGACATGGGCATGCGGCAGCGGCGACGGATGCACGCCGCCGGCGACCAGGCCGGCGATGTGCGCCATGTCGACCATCAGATAGGCGCCGACCGCATCGGCGATCTCGCGAAAACGCTTCCAGTCCCAGACGCGCGAATAGGCGGTGCCGCCGGCCAGGATCAGCTTCGGCTTGGTCTCATGCGCGGTCTTCTCGATGGCGTCCATGTCGAGCAGATGGTCGTCCTGGCGCACGCCGTAGGAAACGACCTTGAACCATTTGCCGCTCATGTTGACCGGCGAACCGTGGGTCAGATGGCCGCCGGAATTGAGGTCGAGGCCCATGAAAGTGTCGCCGGGCTGCAAGAGCGCCAGGAACACCGCCTGGTTCATCTGGCTGCCGGAATTCGGCTGGACGTTGGCGAAGTTGCAGCCGAACAGCTTCTTGGCCCGCTCAATGGCCAGTTCCTCGGCCACATCGACGAACTGGCAGCCGCCATAGTAACGCTTGCCCGGATAGCCCTCGGCATATTTGTTGGTCATGATCGAGCCCTGCGCTTCAAGCACCGCGCGGGAAACAATGTTTTCCGAAGCGATCAGCTCGATCTCGTGGCGCTGGCGACCGAGTTCGTTGCGGATGGCGCCGAAAATCTCCGGATCGGCGTCGGCCAGCGTGGTTTCGAAGAAGGATTCGAATTTGTTCGACACTGCCGCTGCTGTTGCCATGGCCTGAAATCCTCGGGGTTCGGGGACAATTTTTGATTTATGCATGTCGTTGTCCCAAAATCGCTGCACACTTTTGGGCGACATGCATTTGCCGCGCCATTAACACAGTTGTTTTCGCCCCGCCACGTTTGCGGCGCGAAATTTGCTGGCCGGATTGCGCCAGCGAAGCCGCAGGCCGCTATTTCCTCGCCTTGCGGCCTTTCAGCAAGGCCTCGGTGAGCGTGATCTCGGTAAACAGCGCCTGCGACGTATGGTCGTTGATTTCGCCCCGACGAAACATGGCACGCACGGCCTCGCGCTCGGCTTCGATGCCCGCAAATCTCAGTTCAAGTTCCAGCCTTCCGGCTTCGCGCGCCTCGGCGCGCGCCTCATCGGCTTCGTCGGAGGCGGCGATGCGGCGCCGGTAACCGGCGACAATGCTATCGGCGGCGGCAAGCCTGGCGCCAGGCACCTCGCCTCCCTCATCATCAGCAACTCCGGCGATGCTCTCGATGCGCGCGATTGCCGCCTTGGCAGCGCCGACACGCGCCAGGCGCTCCTCGGCGGCACCGGCATCCTCACCGGGCTCGACCAGCCCCCTGGCGATCGTCGGCAGAGCGAGACTGGCGAAGACAAGCGTGCAGATGATGACGCCGGCGGCGAGGAAAATGACCAGGTCGCGCGCCGGAAACGGCGAGCCGTCCGGCATGGCGAGCGGCAGCGACAGGATGCCGGCCAGCGTGATCGCGCCGCGCACACCGGCCACTGAACCGGCGAGCCGCACGCGCAGCCCGAACGGCTCCACCTTGCGCTTGCCCAGACGCGCGGCGATGCCGGCTGCGATATCGCCGATCCATATCCACAGGAAGCGCAGCGCGATCAGGCACAGCGTCAGCGCGATGACGGTCGCGATCGGCTGGATGATCGGATGCAGGCTCATGAGTTCCGGCGGCACACGGCGGATGATGTCGGGAAGCTGCAGCCCGAGCACGATGAAGAGAGCGCCGTTGAAAACAAAGGAAAGCGTCGTCCATAGCGACATCGTCTGCATGCGCGCCGAGACGCCGAGGAAGCGGAACACGCCGGAGCCGCCGGTGAGCAGGCCGGCGGTGACCGCCGCCAGGATGCCGGACGCTCCGACGTGCTCGGCGCTGAGATAGGCGATGAAGGGCAGCAGGATCATCACCAGCACCTGCGCCTCGGCCGGCACGCCGCCGATGCGGTTGAGCAATTGCAGCAGCTTGGCGGCGACGAACAACGCCGCCACGCCGATCAGGATGCCGGCGGCGACGGCATAGAGGAAACTGAGCGAAGCCGCGGCGAAGGAAAAGCTACCTGTCAGCGCCGCCGCGACGGCGAAGCGGAACATGACGAGGCCGGAAGCATCGTTGAGCAGCGACTCGCCTTCCAGAATGTGCATCAGCCGCGCCGGAACGACATTCTTGTCGACGATGGAGGACACGGCCACCGCGTCCGTCGGCGACAGCACCGCGGCGAGCGCGAAGGCGACCACCAGCGGGATGCTCGGCACCAGCCAGTGCAAGGCATAGCCGAAGCCGACGATGGTGAAGAAGACGAGCCCGATGGCTAGATCCAGGATCGGTCCACGCAGCGCCATCAGTTCGCGCTTCGGCGCGCCATAGGCATCGCCGAACAGCAGCGGCGGGATGAACACCAGCAGGAACAGTTCCGGATCGATCTCGACATGGATGCCGCGCACGGGCCAGGCGAGTGCGGCGCCGATCGCGATCTGCAGCACCGGCAGCGGCACGCGCACCAAGCGCACCAGCGCGCCTGAAAGCGCGACGAAGACGAGCACGATCAGAATAAAGACGGCGACTTCCATGATCCGGCTCCAGACTTGTCCGCCGACCATGCGCAAAGCCGGCCGATCCGTCCAGCCGCCCCTCCCGCGAAAAACGCAGCGGGACCCAAGCAACGAAAAGGCCGCCCTGACAGGCGGCCTTTTCTGTAAAAAAATCAGCTATTTAAAGCGATGACGTGATCTGCAGCTCGTTATTGCCATCGAGCGCGTAGACGTCGTCGCGGAACTGCACGACGCCCGGGCCTGTCGACCAAGCCGAGAGGTAGAGGAAGTGGACCGGCACCGGGTTGGTGACCTGGACCGGGGTGTTTTGGCCGGTCTTGATCGCCGCCTCGAAATGCTGGCGGTCCCAGCCGGGCGTGTCGCGCAAAATCCAGGTGACGAGGTCGCGCACGTTCTGTACGCGCACGCAGCCCGAGGAATCGAACCGCATCATCTTGCCGAACAGGCTCTGCTGCGGGGTGTCATGCATGTAGACGCCGTCGGGGCTCGGGAAATTGATCTTGACCGAGGCCATGGCGTTTTCCGAACCCGGATCCTGGCGGAACCGGTACTTCTCCGCGTCGTCGGTCGACCAGTCCACGTTCAACGGGTCGACTTCGCTGCCATCCGGTGCGAACAGGCGGATATGGCTGTCCTTCAGATAATCGGGATTCTTCCGCATCAGCGGAATGATATCCTTGCGCACGATCGAGACCGGCGCGTTCCAGTACGGATTGACGATGATCTCGTTGATCTTGGAATTGACGATCGGCGTCTGGCGATCGATCTTGCCGACGATCGCGGTATGGCGAAGCACGACGCGGTCGTTCTCGACCGCTTCGATCTGCGCTGCCGGAATGTCGACCAGCACATAACGGTTGCCCAGCGTGCCGGCCTTTTCGCGTAGCCGCTGCAGATTGGTCTGCAACTGGCCAAGCCGTATCTGCGCCGAGACATTCATCGCCGCGTAGGTGTATTTGCCGAGCGCACCGTCGGCAGGCAGGCCGTGGCGCAGCTGGAAGCGCTTGACCGCCGAGTCGACGTAGGAGTCGAAAGCTGTCGAAATGCCGGCGCTCTGCGACAGGTCGCCCGCGACCATCAAGCGCTTGCGCAATGGCACCACATCGGGATCATCGACGCCGAGCTGCAGTTTCTTGGTCGCGGGAACATCGACCCAGCCACCCTGCCCGACAATATTCTGATACTGCGCGACTGCCTGTTCCGTGAAGGCGACGGTCTGCAGACTGAAGATCGGCAGCGTCGAGGCCACCTTTCCGCCCTCGCTGGCGCGGGCGTCGAACTGGTCGTCCCAATTGCCGCGCGCCGAGGATTTCAGGATATCACCGATCACATCTTGCGCATTGGCGCCGCCGGCGACCACCGCTGCTGCGAGCGCGGAGGCTCCGGAGAGGAAAAAACGACGGCTGGTTCTCATGGACGTTCCAGACATTTGTAGCAGTTCGATCACTTGCTGCGTTGATCACCGGGCGATCTCGCCCGCACTGTAAAATTGGCAATCTTAACAATTAGCCAACCATGCTCCGTATCACCTTGGTGTGACAGCGCCCAGGCGCGATACGGATTGCGGGTGAACGCATGGTCTTCACACCAGCATCACTGCCACTCTCGGTTCCATTGGAATATGGCGGCAACGTGGCCTTGGCCCGCGATTTGCATCGGGCGCCGCAGCGAAATGAAAGGCCCGTGCTTTTTCGGTATCGATCGGCATCCTTGATCGCGTCAAGCAGACGGCGGTTCGGCCGCTCCACGAGACGCGCTGCCTATCCTCACGATCCCTCAGTGTGAGGTTTCAACCTTTGGGCCCGGACCTGGCTTCGCCTTCAATTCCGAACATCGTTGCAACACCTCATGCTGGGGGTAGCGCAGGACTTTGTTGTCCTCGAGTTTGAGCAGCAGCTCCCGCCTCTTGTCTGTGCTCTCGCCGTCCGTACACGTCATATCCAGGATGACGACATCCAGGCGGTTGATCTTCTGAACCTTGTCCAACGTGCAGCGGACCTCCCACATTTCCATTGCTTTGTCGGTAAACGTCACTATCGAGTCATTGTTGTCACAGGGCTCGCTGCCTTCCCCAGCGAAAGAATCCTTCCACCATTCCTCGGCAAAAGCCGTTTGCGAGACCAACAAAAGCACTGCGGCAACCGAGCAAATCTTCGTGCGTTTTCCCTCACCCATAACGCGCCCCTCCAGGCCGTGACATTAGGCACTGCTGCAGCGAAAGCAAACCTGGCCGGATATTTGGGCTTTGGGATCAGGAAAAGAAAAGGCCGATGCCTCTCGGCACCGGCCCTGACTGAAGGTCGATATTTCGGCCGCGCTTCTGTGGCGCGGGCCGGATCCGATGCGGCGCCTTACATCCGGTAGGCGATGGTGTCGTTCCAGAAGCGGTCGAGCCGCTGCAAAGCGCGGTTCATCTGCTTGAACTCGTCGGTGTTGATGCCGCCGACCTGTTCGATCGAGCCGACATGACGCTCGTAGAGGCCGGCAACGACCTCCGCCACCTCGTTGCCCTTCGGCGTCAGCGAGACACGGACCGAACGGCGGTCGATGCGCGAGCGCTGGTGGTTGATGAAGCCGAGATCGACCAGCTTCTTCAGATTGTAGGAGACGTTCGAGCCGAGATAGTAGCCACGCGAGCGCAGCTCGCCGGCGGTCAGCTCGGAATTGCCGATATTGAACAGCAGCAGCGCCTGGATGGCATTGATGTCGGAACGGCCGTTGCGGTCGAATTCGTCCTTGATCACATCAAGCAGGCGGCGGTGCAGCCGCTCAACAAGCTGCAGCGATTCCATGTACAGGGAACGGATAGCCTCGCGGCGATCGTCGGATACGTTGGCGGTCTTCGCCGCCGGACGCGAATTGATCATTGTCTTTGCCTCTCGTTTGTCGCCCTGGTGATTTTTTGTTTTTCACCTTGATCGCGACACTATCGAATACTCATAAAATTCGACTTAAACGCTAGGGCTAACAAGAGCTTACCGGTAAGAGGTTTCGCAAGAGGCTTAACGAACGGTCACCCGAGCAAGGATAATTAACCTAAAGATTTCGGCAACGATTGCGGGGCTCATTCGAGGCGACAGCGGGGCCGCCAATGTGCTCAAGGGCTTAGTGGCGGACCGGGCGCTTCTGCAGGTAGATGACGACGCGGAAGACAATGTAGAGCACCGCCACCGCCGCATGCGAGACGACAATCAGCAAGCGATGGCCGAATAGCTCGGGAAAGCCGGCATACATGACCGTCTCGGTCACCGCGCAAATGAACCAGATCACCGGGCCCCAGGACGCCAGCATCCACAGGCCGGCAGCGGCAAAGGGGAAGAACACGGCGAGCACCACCGCCGCGACCTGCCAGTGCACGGGCATCAGGTCGAACCGCCACAGCGTACCCGGATAAAAGCCGATCAACCTGATCCAGTAGAGAATGCCGAACAGCAGGCAGTAGCCCGATATGACGCGCTGGAACCAGGCGAAGATCACCTCCACCCCGGAGGGCTGCAGCACGACGCGCCTCGAGGTCACCTCGCTCATATCAAGAGTTCCCGTTCGCCGAGCGGAGCGAAATAGGCATCGACATCCGCTTCGCTGACCGCAGCGAGGCTTGCCGGCCGCCATTGCGGCTTCGAGCCCTTGTCGATGATGGCGGCGCGGATACCTTCGTAGAAATCATGGCCGGCGAGCATCCGGTTGAGGATGCGGAACTCCATTTTCATGCAGGCTTCCATGGACAGCGTCAGTCCGGCGCTGATCTGCCGCCAGGCGACGCGCAGGCTGGTCGGCGAGCAGGTGCGGATCGTCGCCAGTGTCTTTGCCGCGAACTCATCGGCGGCGGCCGCACGCTCGAGGCTGTCGATGACGCGGTTCAGGGACGGTTGCGAAAAATGGCGGACAATCGCCTCCAGCGTCGGTCTGTCGGTTTCTCGCCTTGCCTGCACGAAGAAGCCGCGCAGCACCGATTCCGGATCGCCGGTCAGTGTCAGCCGGTCGAGGAAGCCAGCCTGGTCCTCGGCCTTGATGGTGTGGGTGGCCAGCCCCGACCACAGCGCATCGCCATAGCGGATGCGATTGCCGGTCAGCGCCAGATACATGCCGAAGGAGCCGCCGAGATCAGGCAGCAGGTGGCTGGCGCCAACATCCGGAAAAAAGCCGATGCCGACCTCCGGCATGGCAAATTGGGCATTCTCGGTCATCACCCGGTGCGAGCCATGGAAGGAGATTCCGACACCACCGCCCATGACGATGCCGTCGATCAGGGCCACATAAGGTTTCCTATAACTGTTGATGCGGGCGTTGAGGCGATATTCGTCGGCGAAGAACTCGACCGGCGGTTTTCCCGCCCGGCCTGTCTCATAGACATGCAGGATATCGCCGCCGGCCGAAAAGGCCCTGCCCTCGGCCCTGACGACGACGACATCGACGCCCTGGTCGGTCTCCCAGGCGGAAAGGGCAGCGTCGAGCGCCCCGATCATGCGGTGCGTCAAGGCATTGAGCGCCTGCGGCCGCGTCAAGGTGACGACGCCGGCCCGGCCCAGATGTTCGAAGCGGATCTCGTCGCCTCCGCCAAAATCCATCGTGAAGAATCCCTCCCCCGGCCGCCGGGACTGAAGTGCTAAAGCGTGGCGCATGGGTGCGTCAATGGCGAGCACACCGGTGCAAGCTCTGGCCCGGACCAGGAGCCGGTACTAAAAATCGAGCTGCAATACTGAAAAACTGGATAGAGTTCATTGCAGCGCAGCTCTGGCGGGTCTTCGAACGGGACGATTGGTTATGACTCGATTTTCACGCTTTGCGCCGGTGGCAATTGGGCTGAGCATCTGCTTGGCTGTTCACCCTGTCATGGCGGGGACTTTGGAAGACCTCTACAGTTCGCAGACCATCGTCAACGGCAAGTACGAGAAGAACCGCCAGTCCGGCTTCAAGCGCTGTCTCGACGCGGTTCTGGTGCGGATTTCCGGTGATCAGCGCCTGCCGGCGAAACCTGAAATGACGGTATTGCGTGATAAGGCCGGCAGCTTCGTCGCTGGCTTTCGCTACCGCGACCGCATGGAAGGCATTCCCAACCATGACGATCAGGGCACGTACGATCGGCCTCATAATCTTTATTGCCAGTACAAGCCGGCTGACATCGACCCGGTGCTGGCTTCGCTCGACAGCAGGCCGTGGCTGACCGAGCGGCCACGGCTGGCGGTGTTTTTGGTGACCGAACGCGGCCCAAGGCATGCCGCGCTCGATGCCAATGACGAGCGCGGCATGCTGATGCGCGAATCCTTCAGCAATGCCGCCGCGCCACTGGCCATGCAGGTGGCTTTTCCCACGGCAGCACTGCTGTCGCAGGCCGGGCTGGACGATCAGACACTTCGCAACGCCGAGATGACCAAGCTCGACAGCATCGCGAAAAAGGCCGGTGCCGACCAGGCGCTTTCCGGCAACCTTGTCTGGAGCGACAAGGAACTGGGCTGGATCGCCGACTGGCGGCTGGCCATGGCCGGCAAGACCTACATCTGGCAGGTGCGCGGTGTCGGCTTCGACGAGGCTTTCCGTGTCGCCATCAGGGGCGCAGCACAGATTCTGTCAGGCAATGGGCAACCCGAATAGACCTCGACCGCGTCGCTGGCACAATCGTGCCGCATTGGTCAGCGGCGGGAGCTCGTGGTAAAAGCCTGCCCGAACGAGAGTATTGGCGATGAACAAATTCACCCCCGCAAAGCCCGCCGGCGCGCGCGGCGTCGACGAGATCACCGGCAGCCGCCGTCTGCGCCGCATGCGCAAGGCCGACTGGTCGCGCCGCCTCGTGCAGGAGAACCGGCTCACGGTCGACGACCTGATCTGGCCGATCTTCGTCGTCGAGGGCAAGGGTGTCCGCGAGCCGATCGCCGCCATGCCCGGCGTCTTCCGCCTGTCGATCGATCTCGCCGTCAAGGAGGCCGAACGCGCGGCAAAGCTCGGCATTCCCGCGCTCGCCACCTTCCCCAATGTCGACATCTCGCTGCGCGACCAGACCGGCTCGCACATCCTCGACCCCGACAATGTCATCAACCGCGCCACCCGCGCGATCAAGGACGCGGTGCCGGAGATCGGAATCATCACCGACGCCGCGCTCGACCCGTTCACCAGCCACGGCCATGACGGCATCCTGCGCGACGGCATCATCGTCAACGATGAGACAGTGGAACAGGTAACCGCCGCTGCCGTCATCCAGGCGGCCGCCGGCGCCGACATCATCGCGCCGTCCGACATGATGGACGGCCGCATCGGCGCCATCCGTGACGCGCTCGACGCCAACGGTTTTCAGGACGTCGCGATCATGTCCTACGCGACCAAATTCGCGTCGGCCTTCTACGGCCCCTATCGCGAGGCTGTGGGCACCGCCGGCCTGCTCAAGGGCGACAAGAAGACCTACTATATCGACCACGCCAATTCCGACGAAGCAGTGCGCGAGGCCGAACAGGACATTGCCGAGGGCGCCGACATGCTGATGGTCAAGCCCGGCCTGCCCTATCTCGACATCATCCGACGGCTGAAAGACGAGTTCCAGATGCCGACCTTCGCCTACCAGGTGTCGGGCGAATATTCGATGATCAAGGCGGCAGGCGCCAATGGCTGGATCGACGGCGAGAAGGCAATGCTGGAATCGCTGCTCGCCTTCAAGCGCGCCGGCTGCGACGGCATCTTGACCTATTTCGCGCCCGAAGTGGCGGAACTGCTGAAGGGATAGCCGACATTGCTGCGAAGGCTGGGCAAGCATTTCAGATCATTGTTTGTCCCCGTGCCACGCGGCGACACTGCTACGCCCGGCTATCACGCCTACGTCACGCTCCATGACTGGATTGTGCCGAGCCTAAAACTGTCAAACGCTATCGGGCAGCTTTCGGACAAACATAAATCCGCGGTCGAGGCGATATGGGCAGAGCTGGAGAGCGGCCTCGCCGGCTGGAGGACGAAGCATCTGATTCTGGCAGCGGATATTGCCACTGAAGTCCGGGATAGCGTATCGGCGCCTGACCGCGCTGACACGGTCGTCTCCATTCTCGTCGACCAGTCCGGATCGATGCGCGGCCAGAAAATGCTGTACGCGGCTGCTTCAGTCGACATTGCACAGGAGTTTCTGCGGACACTCGGCATAAAGGTCGATATCCTTGGGTTCACCACGCGCAATTGGCGCGGTGGGGAATCGCGGCGCATCTGGAATGAAGATGGCCGGCCCAAAAATCCGGGAAGGCTGAACGACCTGCTGCACATTATCTACCGGCAGGCCGACGACAGCCGTCAGAGCAGTTTGGGTCATGTTCTCAAGCCGATGTTACGGCCGGACCTTCCCAAGGAGAACATCGACGGCGAAGCCATCGAGTGGGCCGTTGGGCGTCTGCGAGAACGACCCGAGGCCCGTAAGGTTCTGCTTGTTGTCTCAGACGGAGCACCCGTTGACGACGCCACGCTGCTGGCAAATGGAGCGCACTATCTCCAAGACCATATTTTGCAGGTGATTGGGCAGGTTGAGGCAGCCGGAGATATCGAATTGCTGGCCGTTGGTCTGGGCTTTGCCGTCGACCGATACTACCGGACGTCGGCGCATTGCGAGGCGCCCGACGAGCTTGCCGGGACGGTGTTGTCCCTCTTGCGGGACCATTTGATCGCTAAACGGGACAGTAAAGTCGAGCCGAGCTGACAAGGCTGCACCCCGCCTTTCGTACCCCAGCGTTGCAGGTCCGCTACGTTGGGAGATTGCTGCCGCCAGAAAACTGCTTGCAATTAAAAACCAGTTTGATACAAAACAACTGCTTGCAAAATACAACTGGTTGTCGAGGAGGCTCGCATGTCCAAACTTCGCGTCAACGCTTTCACCCTGTCGCTCGACGGCTATGGCGCCGGTCCTGATCAGGATCTGCAAAATCCGCTCGGCGTCGGTGGGGAATCCTTGCACAAGTGGTTTGTCGACACCCGCACCTTCCGAGAGATGGTGCTCGGACAAGATGGCGGCACCACCGACGTCAACGAGGCGTTCGCGGCGCGCAGCTTCGAAAATGTCGGCGCCTGGATCCTCGGCCGAAACATGTTCGGACCGATCCGCGGCGAGTGGCCTGACGACAGCTGGAAGGGCTGGTGGGGCGACAACCCGCCCTATCATGTGCCGGTTTTCGTGCTCACCCATCACAAGCGGGAACCGATCACGATGGAGGGCGGCACCACTTTCCACTTCGTCACTGACGGTATCCATTCAGCTCTTGAACAGGCTAAGGCTGCCGCTGGCGGCAAGGACGTGCGGGTCGGCGGCGGCGTCGCCACCATCCGGCAATATCTGCAGGAAAAACTGATCGACGAGATGCATCTGGCGATCGCGCCGGTGCTGCTGGGCACGGGCGAGAACCTTTTTACCGGCCTCGACATGCTCAAGCTCGGTTATGTCTGCAACGAGCAGGTGGCGACGCCGCTCGCCACGCACGTCATCATCAAGCGGGCGTAGGTGGAGAGCCAATCTCCCCCCTCGAGGGGGAGATTGCAGCTTCGTCTATCTCAATACTTCTCCGGCACGTAAAGCTCGCGCGGCAGCACTTGGCGTTCGTATTCGGGGTTGAAGACGCGCTCCGGCAGCGTGATCTCCTCGTGCGGCACCTCCTCGTAGGGCAATTGCTTGAGCAGATGGTCGATGCAGTTCAGCCGCGCGCGCTTCTTGTCGTTGCCCTCGACGATGAACCAGGGCGCTTCCGGGATGTTGGTGCGGGCGAAGGTCTCTTCCTTGGCCTTGGTGTATTGCTCCCAGCGCACGCGCGACTGCAGGTCCATCGGCGACAGTTTCCACTGCTTCATCGGATCATGGATGCGCATCAGGAAGCGCATCTGCTGTTCCTCGTCGGTGATCGAGAACCAGTATTTGACCACGGTAATGCCCGAGCGGACCAGCATGCGCTCGAACTCCGGCACGTCGTGAAAGAATTCTTCGACCTGATCGGGCTGGCAAAGCCCATCACCCGCTCGACGCCCGAGCGGTTGTACCATGAGCGGTCGAACAGCACGATCTCGCCGCCGGCCGGCAAATGCGGGACATAGCGCTGGAAATACCATTGCGACTTTTCGCGCTCGGTCGGTGCCGGCAGTGCCACGACACGGCAGATGCGAGGGTTGAGCCGCTGGGTGATACGCTTGATGACACCGCCCTTGCCGGCCGAGTCGCGTCCCTCGAAGATCACCACCAGCTTCTTCTTGTGATAGACGACCCAGGACTGCAGCTTGATCAATTCGGACTGCAGGCTGATCAGGTCGCGAAAATATTGCATGCGATCGATCGAAGGCGGATGCGAATTCTTGTAGATCTTGGCGATCTCCATCGACAGCGCCGGCTCCGACATTTCGAGCTCATAGTCTTCGTCGAGCGTGTCGGCGAGTTCGGCTTCAAGCCAATCCCTGGCCGCAGAATTCTGTTTTAGCTCGGTCATTATCGGCTGCTCCACTTGCAAGCTCTGTCGATCCACGTCCGGCGCCCCAAACTCCCGGCTTACAGCCCGGAACGGCAACGCCTGAGCCGACTTCAATATAGGCCCGCAATGACGGTTTTATTGCAGCCTGACCTGATCGCCATCACTGGAAAAACCTGCGAGGCATGATCGATCCGCCGCCCTGGCATGGAGACATACCGCGCAAATTGTCCTACAAATAGCAGCCACATTCGGGCGCCCTTCCCAACCCCTTCTCAATGCAATCGCGAGGACCGACATGGAATACCGCACTCTCGGCCGTTCCGGCCTGAAAGTATCGACGCTGACCATGGGCACCATGACTTTCGGCGGCGCCGGTGCATTTTCGGCTGTCGGCAAGACCGACCTCGACGAGGCGCGCCGGATGATCGATCTCTGCATCGACGCCGGCATCAATGTCATCGACACCGCCAATGTCTATTCGAACGGCATGTCGGAAGAAATCATCGGCGAAGCGCTCGGCGGCAAGCGCAAGGGCGACGTGCTGATCGCCTCCAAGGCACGGATGCGGATCGGCAAAGGTCCCAACGATGAAGGCCTGTCGCGCCATCACCTGATCCGCGAATGCGAGAAGAGCCTGAAGCGGCTCAGGACCGACGTCATCGACATCTATTTCCTGCACGAATGGGATGGCGTGACACCGCTGGAGGAAACCATCGCCGCGCTCGATACGCTGGTTGCCCAGGGCAAGATCCGCTATGTCGGCTGCTCCAACTATTCCGGCTGGCAGGTGATGAAGGCGCTCGGCGTCAGCGACAGCCATCATCAGCCGCGCTTCGTCACGCAGCAGATCCACTACACGCTGGAAGCGCGCGAGGCGGAGTACGAACTGCTGCCGATTTCCGTCGACCAGGGGTTGGGCGTTCTGGTCTGGAGCCCGCTTGCCGGCGGATTGCTGTCCGGCAAATACCGCCGCGACAGCCCCACTGCCCGCCAACTCGCAGGCTGGTCGGAACCACCGATCCGCGACGAGGACCGGCTGTGGCGGATCGTCGATGTGCTGGTCGAGATCGGCACGCAGCGCGGCGTGTCGGCAGCGCAGGTGGCGCTGGCCTGGCTGCTTGGCCGGGCGGCCGTCAGTTCGCTGGTGATCGGCGGCAGGACGGAAACGCAGTTCCGGGACAACATCGCGGCGGCAAGCCTGGTGCTTTCCGGCGAGGAGCGCGAGCGCCTCGACGCGGTCAGCCGGCCGCCCTTGCTCTATCCCTACTGGCACCAGCAATTGACGGCAAAGGACCGGTTTGGCGCCGCCGATCTGGTGATTGACCGAAGCGGCATCTGATCGGCAAATCGACGGCGATAGGTATCGGCCGCCGCAATGATGAGCCTGGCCCCTTCATTGCAACGCGCATCTTGCAAGCCTGGCCATCATCGACGCACTATCGCTTCAGCTGTTGTGTTTGACGGCTAATGCTCCTAGGCAGGACCAGAGCCGCGAGGCAGTGAAAAGGAGCCGATATGGCGCGACCACCAAATTACGATCAGGAACGCAAGGAACGCGACCGCCAGAAGGCGGCCAAGAAGGCCGAGAAGCTGGCAGCCAAGGTTGCAGCGAGGGAACGTTCGAAGCCCGAAGACGAGACTGAAGCCGAAACCGAAACGGCAAAGTGACGGCAAACGGCCCGCAGATGCGGGCCGCGCCTCAATTCGGATTGCCGCCCCGGATGTCGCCTTGTGTCAGGCCGGCGCCTTGTCGCTGACGAACACGTCCACTTCGCGTGCTGCCGCGATGAAGGCGCGCCTGGCGTTCATCGCCGGCTTGTCGCCGGCCAGTGCGTCATGGCAGGCCTGCAGGGCCGCGCGATGCTTGGGGCTGCGCTTGCCGGGCCAGTTGTTGAGGAGGTAGTCGGAAGCCTCACGCGCCGTGCGCAAGAGCTGAGTGCTTCCCGCCGCGACTGACTTCACAGTCACAGGTGTTTCAAATCGGTTGTTTTCCATGGCCGCTCCTTACGCCATCGGCGTCTGCGAAGCGAGGCGAAAGTGCGCATACATCCAGACGCCGCTTTGCGCCCCTTCATCCACTCTCAAGCAGCAACGACGGCAAAGCCTCTGGCGCGAAGACCGCGCCGATCGTTGGCGAGCGACGTCACCAGCCGGTCGCGGCTGCCGACGATGTGGACCGAGAGCAGGCGCGCGGCTTCATCGGCGTCGCCAAGGCGCGTGGCCGCCAGAATGGCGCGATGTTCAGCCCAGGCGCGGGCAAGGGCCGCTTCGTCGCGAACCTCCAGCCAGCGCGCCCGCGACAGGCGCGTCATGGCATCGCGCACCGCCCTAAACAGGAATTCATTGCCCGACAGACGCGCCAGTTCGATGTGAAAATCCATGCCGACGCGATGCCATTCCTCGCGCGGCGTGTCGTTGTCGCAGGACTCGAGCATCGCCTCGATGACATCGACGGCGCTCCGGTCCGCCAGGCTGCATGTCAGGCGAAGCGCCGCAACCTCGACCGCCTCCCTGTAGACGGCGATCTGCTCGAGTTCAGCCAGATTGATCGGCGACACCGTCCAGCCACGTCCGTCCCTGCCGACCAGGCCCTCGGTCTCAAGCCGCAGCAGTGCTGCCCTGACCGGGGTTCGCGACGCGCCGAAGCGGCTTTCGATCCAGCGCTCCGTCAGTTTCTCGCCGGGACCGATCTCGAGGCCCAGGATCATCTGCCGAAGCTGTTTTTCGACGCTCTGCATCTGCGACATTTTTGCTCCCGGTTTCCGGTCGTTATGGCTTCGGACCGTTTGACGACGATCACATTTGAGGTTGCATTGACAGCGGCCAAGCTTGCGTCCATGACGTGCACCATCTTGGTATCCCAAATTGGTATCCGCAGCAACCATCGATAAAAGAGTTGCTGGGACAGGACATATGACATGCAGCAGAGCACGCCCCCGGCAACCGACAGCACCTACAACATCCACTGGCGGCGCAACCTGTTCGTGTGCTTTGCCGGCTCGTTCTCGACGCTTGTCGCCATGACGCTGCTTTTGCCGTTCCTGCCGCTCTATATCGAGCAGCTGGGTGCCGAGGGCCACGCGGCGATCGTGCAATGGTCGGGGATTGCCTATGGCGCGACGTTCTTCGCGGCGGCGCTGGTGGCGCCGCTCTGGGGACGTCTCGGCGACAGCTACGGCCGCAAGGTGATGCTGGTTCGCGCCAGCTTCGGCATGGCCATATGCATGTCGCTGACCGGCATGGTGCAGACCGTCTGGCAACTGGTGCTGCTGCGGCTGCTGATCGGTTTTGCCGGCGGCTATTCCTCGGGATCGACCATCCTCGTCGCCATGCAGACGCCGAAGGAGCGTTCCGGCTGGGCGTTGGGCCTGCTGTCGGCCGGTATCACGGGTGGGGCTCTGGTCGGCCCGCTGGTTGGCGGCGCACTGCCGCCGCTGATCGGCATCCGCGCCACCTTTCTCCTCTCCGGCGGCGTCATCTTCCTGGCGTTCCTGGCGACCACGTTTCTGATCAAAGAGAATCCCCGGCCGAAACCGGCGGGCGCCGCCTCGAAGGAGAAGCCTAAAGGCGGCTGGGCACAAATTCCCGACAAACGGCCTGTCGTCGCCATGCTGGCAACCGGCATGCTGTTGAGCTTCGCCACCATGTCGATCGAGCCGATCATCACGGTCTATGTGCAGCAGCTCATTGAAGACCAGAGCCGCGTCACGCTGATATCAGGCGTCGTCATGTCGGCGGCCGCGCTGGGCGCCATCCTGTCGGCCTCGCGCCTCGGCAAGCTCGCCGACCGCGTCGGCCACTGGAACGTCATCATCGGCGCACTTGCCGTCTCGGCGCTGCTGCTGATCCCGCAGGCCTTCGTCACACAAAGCTGGCAACTCATCGGCCTGCGCTTCCTGATGGGCTTGGCGCTGGGCGGTCTGTTGCCCTGCATCACCAGCGTGATCCGCCACAATGTTCCCGATGGCGTCGGCGGGAATGTGCTCGGGTTGTCGATTTCCGCCCAGTATGTCGGGCAAGTCGCCGGCCCCTTGCTGGGCGGCTTTGCCGGCGGTCATTTCGGCATGCGCTCGGTGTTTCTGTGCACATCCGTCTTGATGGCTGGAGGCGCGGTGTATAACTGGCTGGCACAGTCACGCCGCGAGCAGGACATGCTTGCCAACCCCGGCAAGCCCTGACGGGTCAGGCATATCCCTCTGATACCACGGAGCCACGGACATGAGCACGGCCGAGCAATTTTCCGGCACCAGCACCCGTATCCTCGTCCTGGCCGGAGGCCTCTGTGGCGCGGCCGGCGTGGCGCTGTCGGCCGCGGCGGCGCATCTGGGCGGCGCCTTCGTCGGCACCGCCGCATCGTTCCTGCTGATGCATGCGCCGGTCTTCCTTGTCGCCGGATTGCTTGGCGCGAACCGGACCCTGCGCATCGGCAGCCTGATCCTGCTGGTTGGGCTTCTGCTGTTCTGCGGCGATCTGCTGGCGCGCGATTTCATCGGGTCGCGGCTGTTCCCGCTGTCGGCGCCGATCGGCGGCACGCTACTCATTGCCGGCTGGCTGGCGATCGCTGCCTCAGCGCTGGTGCGCGTGCGTCCCTGACGCCTCGGCGCGCCCGCCGACACCAAACGTCAAAGCATGGCTGCTAGTCTTGCCGACGCTCGGGCTGGATGAGCAATTCGCGATTGCGTCGCCGCAGCTTGGCCAACCAGCGCTCTTGCGGCCTTTTGGAAGCCGGCGCGATGCCCCAATAGTTGCGGTAGATGTCTTCGAACAGATAGCTGACGGGATGCATGATGTGCTTCCTTTAGATTCTTGAACCGATCCAATCGACAGGCGCGAAAACCGACCCCGCTCAGCTCCGCTTGCGCTCCACAAGGAACCGCAACTCGCGAACCCATGGGCTGGCTTTGCCGCGGCGCTTCTGCGTCGTGGTGTTCGACGAGATGCTCCAGTCGTTGCGGTAAATGTCTTCGAACAGGAAATTGACGGGATGCATGGCACAACTCCCCTGAACATGTTGAATCGATCCAATTCAGAGAACCATCGCTCACTTGGATCGATCCAAATATACGCCTTGGCGAGGCTGCGATCAAGTCAAAATTTGAACCGATCCAACGAAAGTGTTAGATGGAGGAATTCAGGAGACGAAGATGGCGCCACTTATCTCTGCAAAGACAAGACCGGTCCGGCTGGCGGACATTGCCAAGGCGGCCGGCGTGTCGCACGGCACCGCGTCCAACGTGTTCGCCCGTCCGGAGATCGTGCGCGAGGAGGTCCGCGAGCGGGTCAAGGCGGCAGCCGAGGCCATGGGATATGGCGGCCCCGATCCCAAGGGCCGGCTGCTGCGCGCCGGCAAGGTCAATGCCATCGGCGTCGCGACCGCGGAACCCCTCTCCTATTTCTTCGACGACCCCTTTGCCCGGGTGATGATGGCCAGCATCTCGCAGGCTTGCGACGCGACCGGTGCGGGGATTTCGCTGGTCTCCGCAGCCAACAACGAACAGCTTGCCTGGAACATACAGAGTGCGCTGGTCGACGGTTTCATCGTCTTTTGCGTCGATGGCGGTTCAAGGCTGGTCGAACTGGCGCGTGAACGCAAACTCCCCTTTGTCGCGCTCGATCTCGATTCGGACGACGACGACGCCGTTGCAGCGATCGGCGTCGACAACATCGCCGGGGCTGGCCTGGCGGCCCGCCACCTGACCGAACTCGGACATCGCCGCTTTGCCGTGCTTGCCCTGCCCGTCGCGGACTCCGGCTTCGGCCCCACCACAAGGGAGCAGATGGAGAAGGCCCTCTATTCCGGGACGCGCGACCGCCTGCGTGGCTATTTCGCGGAACTCTCCCGCGTCGACATCGACGTCGAGCGTGTGCCGATCTACGAAACCGTCAATGACGAGGAAAGCGTGTGGGCCGGTCTCGATCATATTTTCGCCGGCGCCGAGACCCCGACCGCCATCCTGGCTATGTCAGACAGGATGGCCTTGCATGCATTGGACTGGCTGCGGCAGCGTGGCATCACGGTACCCGGCGACGTTTCGATCGTCGGCTTCGACGGTGTTCCGGAAGGAGCGGTTTCCAGTCCGCCGCTTACCACGATCGTCCAGCCGATCGCCGAGATGGGCCGCCTTGCCGTCAGGGCGATCCTTGAAAATGACGGCTCGTTCAGCCGGCAATCGCTGCCGGTCGAACTGGTGGTGCGAGCCTCATCCGGCCCCTCGCCCGCCTGAGCTCAACGGCCCATTCTTGTCGCCATGGTCGGCATAGCGAAGGATGCAGCATGGACGGGCGGTGCGGCGTGAGCCGGCCTGCTTTTGGCGGACCAGCCAAGGCCCGAAAGCCATTCGAGATAGTAGGCAAGCGCGAACTGCATGACGATGCCGGCCGATATCAACAGGCTGTCATAGGCAAATCCGCCCGGATTGATCAGCTTCAGCACCTGCGCCGCCATCGCGAGCACCGTGCCGGCAATGAAAACCGGCAACGATCGTTTGCCCAATATGGCAAGCGGATGATCGCGCCCGGTGCGAAACAGGTTCGAGATGGCGGGGAATGCCACGATCAGGTAGCTCACCGCCAATATATGCAGCAGCCTCGGCAGCGACAGAAATGTCTTGTCGAAGCCGGTCAGCACCGGAGGCAGGCCCAACCAGGAGATATGCCCCCAAAGCGGGCTGTGCACCCAGACCAGCGCGGTTGCGGTGTAGGCCAAGGCAGCGCCAACCAGCCAGCGATTGACCGGGATGATGCCGCCGCGACGCACATGCAGCGTGCCTGCCAGGCCGATGTTGAAAAGGAACTGCCACGACAGCGGGTTGAGAAACCAGAAGCCGGGCTCGGGATAGTTGGGCGGAGCAATTTGATAAACCCCCGCGACCAGCCACAGGGCGCCGGAGGCGACCAGTGCCAAGACCGGCCGATAGCTGACAATGAGCAGGAACACCGGCGTCAGCAAGAGCAGCACCGCATAGACGGGCAGTATGTTGTTGTAGCCGAGTTGGTGGCCGAGCGTCACGATGCCGATCAGCACCTGCGGCGTATTTTTGATCAACGGCTCGATGTTGATCATCGTCAGAAGCTCCGGCCGCCTGACGAACACTGCCGCCGCACAGAAGATGGCCATCACCACCATGGTGGTGACGATGTGGGCGGCATAGAGGACACCGGCGCGGCGCCACATCTTCAACGTTACCAGCAGCCGGTTTCCAGGTTGGAATTTCCTGCCATAGGCAAGTGCGACCGAGATGCCGGAGATCAGTACGAAGACTTCCGCCGCATCGGAAAAGCCGAAATTCTTGTAGGTCAGATACTCGAAGGCGGTACCTGGCACATGGTCGACATAGATGGTCAGCAAAGCGAGAGCACGGAGCACGTCTATGCGCGTGTCGCGCTCAGTGCGGTCTGAGACACGCGCATCGCGGTCCGACACGCGCGACTCGCGGTCTGGGACACGCCCATCGCGGTCCGGGGAAATCTGGGTGGTCATCGACAAAAAGGCCTCAAAGCTGGTTGTTCATACCGGGCAATGCGGCCCCCGGCGCACCGCTTCGATTCCTCCCGAAGGAATGTTATCGGCGGAGAAACGGACTGTAATGCGCCCGGTTCAATCAACTTTCTCGGAGCTTGAAAATATTGCGTTTTGAAGCCGGCAAATTGAGCGAAACCTCATATAATCAAGAGGATGCGCGATGATCGAAGAGATCTCACAAGATGGTGCGTTGCGGCGTGATCTCGCCTTCAGCTACCGGCTTTACAGCCCGGCGGATTCAACCGGCGAGTGCTTCTTCCTGCTGCATGGGTCGGGTGTCGACGAGACGACACTGGTGCGGCTGGCGCGAGAGATCGCACCGCGTGCCACGCTCATCGCGGTGCGTGGCCGCATTGTCCAGGAGGATGGTTTCCGCTGGTTCGGGCGCATCACGCCGACGCGCTTCGAACAGCACAGCATTCGCACCGAGACCGATGCCTTTGCGGGCTTCGTCGCCGACGCGGCCACACGCCACCATCTCGATCTCTCACGCGCGACGTTCCTCGGCTATTCGAACGGCGCCAATCTGATTTCGAGCCTGATGCTGCTGCATCCGGGTCTTATAGAGCGCGCCGCACTGCTGCGGCCGATGCCGGTGCTCGATGACGTGCCGGCGACGGATCTGTCAAAGGTGCGGGTGCTGATGATCGCCGGCGCCACCGACCTCACCTATGCGCCTTTCGCCCCTGCTCTGGTGACATTGCTCAGCCGGCATGGCGCCGAGATCGACGCCAGGATTGTCCCGTCAGGTCATGAATTCGGCAGCGCTGACGCGGCAATCGTCAGGCAATGGCTGCGGGGATCGGCGGCACAGGCAGGCTGACCAGCATGATCAGCCGCCTACCCTCGTCCCATCCTATTCCAGGCATCCAGTCCGGCGATCTTGTAGGCTTCGGCAAGCGTCGGATAGTTGAAGGTGTTGTTGACGAAGAAGTCGACGGTGCCGCCGAGATTGATCACCGCCTGGCCGATGTGGATGAGCTCGGTGGCGCCCTCGCCGATGATGTGCGCGCCGAGCAGACGGCGCGTTTCGATCGAGAACAAGAGTTTCAGGAAGCCGGTGTTGACGCCCATGATGTGGCCGCGTGAAGTTTCGCGAAAACGCGCCACGCCGACCTCATAGGCCGCACCGCTTTCACGCACCTGTTCCTCGGACTGGCCGACCGTCGAGATTTCCGGCACCGCATAGATGCCATAGGGGAATGTTTCCGGTGGCGGCGGCAAAGGCACACCGAAGGCATGGCAGGCGGCCACCCTGCCCTGCTCCATCGAAGTCGAGGCCAGGCTCGGAAAGCCGATGACGTCGCCGGCGGCATAGATGTTGGGCACGTTGGTCTGGAAGGACTGCGGATCGACCTTGATGCGCCCTCTGGAGTCGGCATCGATGCCGACGACATCCAGGCCCAGGCTGCCGACATTGCCGGTGCGGCCGGCGGCGTAGAGCACGACCTCGGAACGGATGGTGCGGCCATCGGCCAGTTCCACCTCGGCGGCATCAGGCTTGGAGCGGATTTCCTTCACCGCGCTGCCCAGCCGGATGGTCATGCCACGATCGCGCATCTGGTGAATGAAATCGTCGACGATCTCGCGGTCGACGAAATCGAGGATGGAGTTGCGCGGCTCGACCAAGGTTACCGGCACGTCAAGCGCGGAAAAGATCGTGGCATATTCGACCCCGATGACGCCGGCGCCGATCACGGTCAGCGTGCGCGGCAAGCGATCAAGCTCCAGCATCTCGTCACTGTCGAAGACGCGGGTCTTGTCGAAAGGCACGTCGCGCGGCCGGTGCGGCCTGGTGCCGACCGCGATCAGCGCATTGGCAAAACCGACCTCGCTGTAGTCGCCGGTGTCGGTGGTCAGGCTGACCTTGTCGGGGCCAAGGAATTTCACCGCAGCCCGGGCGCTCTTGACCGTGTTGCGCATGAACTGGTGCTGCAGCACCTCGACCTCATGGTCGAGCGTCTTGTGCAGGCGCTCGACCAGATCGCCGACCGAGATGTCTTGCTTGACCCGGTAGCCGCGCCCGTAGAAGCCGCGCTCACGCCAACCCGAAAGGTTGAGCACCGTTTCGCGCAGCGTTTTCGACGGGATGGTGCCGGTATGCACCGAGACACCGCCCAGACGCCGGCCGCGATCGACCACCAGCACCGACTTGCCGAGCTTGGCCGACTGCACCGCGGCCCGGCGACCGGAAGGGCCGCTGCCGATGACCAGCATGTCGTAGTCCATATTGCCCCGTCCCCTGCCATGTGCGCTTTTGCTGCGCCGCAGCAAGCTAATGCTATCCGCGCCGCAAGTTCAACCGGTTCAGATTGCGCCTGGCGCCTTGAAGGCCGGCGCACCGCAAGAAGCCCGATCTTGATTCCGCCACAGGCCTTCACCATTTCATGGCTGAGCGGTCCGCACCCTATGTCGGACCTTGTTACGAGGAAATGACATGGACGCGCGCGTTCTCGACGGCGAAATCATCACCAGCAGGCTCGACGATGTCAGGGCCTATGACGGTGTGCGCACGAAGCGCATCCTGGCGTTCGTGGTCGACTACATCATCGTCGCGCTGCTCACCATTCCGTTTGCCATTCTGGTGTTTTTCCTCGGCCTTTTGACCCTCGGTCTTGGCTGGATGCTGTTCGGCGTCCTGGTGCCGACTGTGGCCATCCTCTACATCTGGAACACGCTGGGCAGCACCGACCAGGCCACCACAGGCATGAAGATGATGGGCATCCGCCTCGACCGGCTCGACGGCAGGCCGATCGACGGCCTCACCGCGGTCGTCCATTCGGTGCTGTTCTGGGCCGGCAACGTCATCCTGTCGCCGCTCGTCCTGCTGGTGACGCTGTTTTCCGACCGCAAGCGCACCTTGCACGATCTTTTGCTTGGCACGGTCGTCAGCCGCACCGACCGCTGAAACGGCCCTCTGAAGAGCAGTCGCAACCGATTGAGCGCAAATGTGAAGGCGTCGAGTCGACCACGCCCACATAATCCTGTTGAATTTTTCGCCGTCCGCGCCAAAGGTAGAGCGATTCGAAGGAGTGTTTCCAAGGCTCGATGACGCAGCATCCGACCCAGTCGCCGCAGTTCTTCCTGACCGCGCCGTCGCCGTGCCCCTATCTCGACGGCCAGTTCGAGCGCAAGGTGTTCACGCACCTGGTTGGAGACAAGGCGGCGGAGATGAACGACCTCTTGACGCAAGGCGGCTTCCGGCGCTCGCAGAACATCGCCTACAGGCCGGCCTGCGAGACCTGCCGCGCCTGCGTTTCGGTACGCATCCTCGCCCAGGAATTCGTCGCCAGCCGCAACATGAAGCGCGTGCTGCAGCACAATTCCGACCTCGTCGGCCACATGCACAATGCCGAGCCTTCGACCGAACAATATTCCCTGTTCCGCAGCTATCTCGACGCCCGCCACCGCCGTGGCGGCATGTCCGACATGACGGTGCTCGACTATGCGATGATGGTCGAGGATACCCATGTCGACACCAAGGTGATCGAGTATCGGCGGCGTGGACCCGATACGTTCATCACCGGCAAGGGACAGGGCGAGCTGATCGCGGTGGCGCTCACCGACAAGATGGCCGACGGCCTGTCGATGGTCTATTCCTACTTTAATCCCGATTTCGAGGAACGGTCGCTCGGCACGTTCATGATCCTCGACCACATCGCCCGCGCCAGGGCGATGGGCCTGCCCCATGTCTATCTCGGCTACTGGGTCAACGGCTCGCGCAAGATGAATTATAAGATGCGCTTCATGCCGCAGGAGCATCTCGGCCCGAAGGGCTGGGAGCGCTACACCAACGAAGCGGTCGCGCGCTGATTAGTCTTTCCCAAGTCCGGGCTTAAACATTTTCAATCGAGACGATGCTGGTCTTTCCGCTGGTTGGCGGAGAGCGTGAGATTGCGCCGTCCGCCATCCTCTCCCGAATTCATTGTGAAAGTCGCTGCATGTCGTCTCACGATACTCACACCAAAGGACTTCTGCTCACCGCATTTGGCGGGCTGACGCTGACCGTGGATATCCCGCTGATCCGGCTCGCCCATGGCGAGGCGTGGACAATCTTGCTGCTGCGCACCGGCTGCACCTTGGCCGCGGCACTGATCATGTGGACCATCTGGCGCTCGTTCAGCAAGAATGCGCCGCAGCTGATACCTGGCTGGTCGGGCCTGATCGTTGCCGCGATCTACGGGCTCGGCGCGATTGCGTTCATCACAGGCGTCTACAACACCTCGACCGCCAACCTGGTGTTCATCCTGGCCTTCACAACCATGTTCGCCGCGCTGCTTTCATGGGTGTTCCTGAAGGAGCGGCCGCGGCCGCTGACCCTTGCGGCATTGGCCATGATGATTGTCGGCGTCGTCATCATCGTCGGCGATTCCGTCGGCACCGGACATCTGTTCGGCGACCTGATGGCGTTGTGTTCGGCCTTCCTGATCGCCTGCGCCATCACCATCTCGCGCGCCAGCGGCAAGGATATGGGCTTTACCTCACTGATCGGCGTCGTCCTGCCTTTCGGGCTGGCGGCGTTCATGGTCTCCAAGACCGGCTTTCAGGTGGAGGCGCCCTGGTGGATCATCCTCAACGGCGCCGTCATCATGCCGATAGCGTTCTTCTGCCTTGCCGCCGGGCCAAAATACATTTCGGGACCGGAAGTGGCGATGTTCTACCTGCTTGAAACCGTGCTGGCGCCGGTCTGGGTGTGGATGATCTTTGCCGAAACACCGACGCGCAACAGCCTGATCGGCGGCGGGATCCTGATCGTCACGCTGGTCGCGCATTCGCTGTGGCAACTTCACGAGGGACGCAAGCGGCGTGGCGACCTTGCGGTGCAACATCCGGCCTAAGGTGCGTTGAGATCAGGCGCTGGCCTTCTTCGCCACGTCAGGTTCCGGCAGGACCTCGATTTGCGGACCGGCTTCGATTTCGGCTGCCGAGCCCGGGATGATGTCGTCGGCCAGTTCGACCTCGCGCAGCCATTCGCGCCAGATCGCGACCAGCAGCGCCATCAGCACCGGGCCGATGAACAGGCCGAGAAACCCCATGGTCTTGACGCCGCCGATCAGGCCGAAAAACGTCGGCAGGAAGGGCAGTTTTATCGGCCCGCCGACGAGCTTCGGGCGCAGTGTCTTGTCGACGATGAACAGTTCGACCGCGCCCCAGATGAACAGCGCCAACCCGGCCATCGGCGAGCCGCTGGCGGCGAGGTAGATCGAGACCAGCGTGAAGGACAGCGGTGCACCGCCGGGGATCAGCGCCATGACGCCGGTCAGGGCGCCGAGTGTTACCGGTGACGGCACGCCGGCCAGCCAGTAGGCAATGCCCAGCACCAGGCCTTCGCCGATGGCGATGACGGTCATGCCGGTCACCGTCGACGAGATCGTTGCCGGCACGACGCGCGAGATCCGCTCCCATCTGGTCGGCAGGATGCGCTCGCCGAGACGGTCGACCTGGCCGGCAAAATGCTCGCCGTCGCGATAGGCGAAGAACAGCGCGATCATCATGAACAAAAGCGTCAACAGCAGCCCGAACGCGCTGCCGCCAGCCGCCAGCACACCGCGATAGATGCTGCCGATATTGGCGCCGCTGACCAGCTGGATCAGTTCACCAATGCCGCCCGGATGGCCGAAATTGGTCGTCCACTGCTGGTTCAGCCACTCGCCCACGACAGGCAGCGTGACGATCCAGTGCGGTGTCACCGCGCCATGACGGTTGGTCTCGATCGCCCAGGCGACCCATTCGCGGACCTCGTTGATCGCATAGGTGCCGGCGAGCGCGATCGGGATCACCAGGAAGGCGAGGATGAAGAGGATGGCTAAGGTCGCGGCGATGGTGCGGTTGCCACTGACCGCGACAAGCAGGCGGCGGTAGAGCGGCCAGCTGGCGAAAGCGATGACGAGCGCCGCCAGCACCGGAAACAGGAAGCCGTGGAAGAAATAAACGCCGGCGGCGACGATCAGCACCAGCAGCCAGCGCGCCGCCGACAGCGGCGGGATGACGGCGGACCTGAGCGGCGTCGACAGGCCGAACAGGCGTTGCTGCCGTTCCGGTTTCTGGACTTTTGCTTCCTTCAAACGCCTGGCTCTCCCAAACACCCCTCCTGTCTATGCACTGATATAGTGCAGCAATCGTGACGATAGTCCAAATGGTGATGGAGTTGCGCGCGCCATTGGCGTCGCCGCGGGCCAGCACCCCCCTCTGTCCTGCCGGACATCTCCCCCGCAAGGAGGGAGATTGGCTGTCATGTCGGCTTTCGCAAATCGCCAACATTGGAAAGCGGGCAGAAAGGGCGAAGCTTCCGATCTCCCCCTTGCGGGGGAGATGTCCGGCAGGACAGAGGGGGGTGTGAAGGATTGCTAGCGCCTGAGATTTTCAAACCTGAAAACTGCCGCTACCCAAATTTCCCCGTCCTCGGGAATCCCTTCGGCACCATGCGTCCGGCTGAGGCGCGGGCGCCGATCCACTCAGTCAATTCCTCACGCGACCGGATGAAAGTGCGGTCGGCCGAATCCTGCCAGGATAGGCCGGTCTCCAGCGTGAACGGCTTGAGGTCGAGAAGGCCGCCATCCTTGTATTTCTGCAGCCGCACGCCCTTGCCGCGGCCCATTTCCGGAATCTCGGAGAGCGCGAACACCAGCATCTTGCGGTTCTCGCCGACGATGGCGAGATGGTCACCGGTGACCGGGATGCAGCGCTTGGCTTCGTCCGGCGCCTTGACGTTCATCACCTGCTTGCCCTTGCGGGTGTTGGCGACGACTTCCTCCTCCGGCACGATGAAACCGTTGGCGTCGTGCGAGGCCAGCAGCAGCTTGCGCTTTGGGTCGTGAACGAAGGCGGTGACGATGTCCTGGTCATTGTCCATGTCGACGATGATGCGGATCGGCTCGCCATGGCCTCGCCCGCCAGGCAGCCGGTCGGCGCCGATGGTGTAGAATTTGCCGCCGGTGGTGAAGACCAGCACCTTGTCGGTGGTCTGGGCATGGAAGGCGAGCTTGAGGCTGTCGCCCTCCTTGAAGGTCAGCGTCGAGAGATCGGCCAGATGCCCCTTCATCGCCCGCAGCCAGCCCTTTTCCGAGACGACGACGGTGACCGGCTCGCGCTCGATCATGGCATGTGCGATGTCGGTCAGATCATGCTCGGGCGCGTCGGCGAACTGGGTGCGGCGCTTGCCGAGTTCGGTCTCCGGACCGAACTTGTCGCGGATGTTGGTGACTTCCCATTTGATCGTCGCCCACTGCTTCTCGTTCGAAGCAAGCAGTGCCTCGATCTGCTTCTTCTCGGCGCTCAGTCCGTCGAATTCCTTGCGGATCTCGAATTCTTCCAGCTTGCGCAAAGCGCGCAGCCGCATGTTGAGGATGGCTTCGGCCTGGGTGTCGGTGAGCGACCAACGGGCCATCATGACCTGCTTTGGCTCATCCTCCTCGCGGATGATCCTGATCACCTCGTCGATGTTGAGGTAGGCGATCAGGTAACCGGCAAGGATTTCCAGGCGCCGTTCGATCTCACCGAGGCGGTGTTTCGAGCGGCGGACCAAAACGTCGCGGCGATGCTCGAGCCATTCCTGCAGCACGCCCTTCAGCGACAGCACATTGGGCACCTTACCGCGCGACAGGACGTTCATGTTGAGCGGGAAGCGGCTTTCGAGTTCGGTGAGCTTGAACAGCGATTCCATCAGGATGCCGGGGTCGACCGAACGGCTCTTCGGCACCAGCACGACGCGGATGTCCTCGGCGCTTTCGTCCCTGATGTCCTCGAGCAGCGGCAGCTTGCGCGCCATCAGCAGCTCGGCGATCTTCTCGATCAGCCGCGCCTTCTGCACGCCATAGGGAATTTCGGTGACGACGATGCTCCAGGTACCCCTGCCCTGGTCCTCCTGGAACCACTTCGAGCGCACGCGAAAGCCACCGCGGCCGGTTTCGTAGGCTTCGAGGATCGAGGCGCGGCTGTCGACGATGATACCGCCGGTCGGGAAATCCGGCCCCTGGACAAAGTCCATCAGCTTCGCCACCGGCGCGTCCCGGTTTTCGATCAGGTGAAGTGCGGCATCGCAAAGCTCCGCGGCGTTGTGGGGCGGGATCGATGTCGCCATGCCCACCGCGATGCCGGACGAGCCGTTGGCCAGCAGATTCGGAAAGGCGCCGGGCAAAACCACCGGCTCCTCGTCTTCTTCATTGTAGGTCGGCCGATAATCGACGGCATCCTCGGTGATGCCGGACAACAGTTCGGTCGCCACATCGGTCATGCGCGCTTCGGTGTAGCGCATGGCGGCGGCGTTATCACCGTCGATGTTGCCGAAATTGCCCTGCCCGTCGACCAGGGGATAGCGCATCGAAAAATCCTGCGCCAACCGCACCAGCGCGTCATAGATCGACTGGTCGCCATGCGGGTGGAACTTGCCCATCACCTCGCCGACGATGCGGGCGCATTTGGCAAAGCCCTGGTCGGGGTTGAGCCGCAGCAGGCGCATGGCATGCATGATGCGGCGATGGACCGGCTTCAGTCCGTCGCGCACGTCGGGCAGCGCCCGGTGCATGATGGTCGACAGCGCATAGGCGAGATAGCGCTCTTCCAGCGCCTTCTTCAGATCGACCGGCTCGATATGATCGCCACCGCCATTTTCAGGCGGCAAAAGCCTTTTTCCCATGGGCTCGGACTAGCCGAGCGGGTGATTCGCGGCAAGAGCCCGACAGAGATACCGGCCCTTCTGCAACATGAAACCGCACCGCGGGGGATGTCGGCCAACATCAGGCTGTTACATGCGGGTTCTATGGCCAAGCGTGACGATATCCGGCTATCGGCTCTTCATGACAAATTCACCGGTTTGCGCAAAGACGGCGGGATCAGGTTTGCCTTTCACCGCGATTTTTGACCATTGTGCCGGGACACGCCTTTTTCCGGTCCAGTTCGTCACGGAATGGTGATGGCGCAAATAATTGAAAAAACAATTTCAGGACACTCTCAGGGACCTTGCGATGACAATCAAACGCTCAACTCTTAGGAAATTAGCCCTTTCGACCTTCTTGCTCACGCTGCCGCTGAATGCGGCCCTCGCACAGGATACGGCAGTGGCCGACCGGCTGAAGGCCGCGCTTGTCGCACAAGGTGTCGACATCACCTGGACCGGCGTGACCGGCGACAACACCAGCATGGTGCTGCAGGGCGTTGCCATCAAACCGGCGGCGGAGAAGGAAGCGCTTCCCATCGGCGACGTCAAACTCGAAGGTGTGACCGAGGCAAATGGCGGCTATGACATCGCCACCGTATCGACGGCTGCCTTCACACACAGCAAGGACGGCGTCACCCTCGACCTCAGCCCGTTCGTCATCCATGACATGACAGTTCCGGCCGACGGCGCCACCGGCCCGCTCGGCTCGCTGATGATGTACAAGTCCGCCGAACTCTCGAACATGACCGTCAAGGTCGCCGACAAGACCGCCTTCTCGATGGACGGGCTTGCCATCGAAATCACGCCGCCGGCGGACGGCAAGGCGATGGAATTCACCGCCACCACGGAGAAATTCAACGCCGATTTGACGCTGGTGGACGATCCCAAGTCCAAGGAAGTCATCAACGCGCTCGGCTACCAGAACATCGCAGGCAATCTCGAAATGGCCGGCACCTGGCAGCCCACGGACGGCAAGATGGAACTGTCGAAATACGACATCTCGGTCGAGAATGCCGGCACGCTCGGCATGACGTTCAATCTCGGCGGCTACACGTTGGACTTTATCAAGTCGCTGCAGGAAATGCAGAAGAAGATGGCGGCACAGCCTGAAGGCGCCGACAATTCGGCGCAAGGCATGGCCATGCTCGGCCTGTTGCAGCAGCTTTCGTTCAACAGCGCCTCGATCCGCTTCGACGACGATTCGCTGACCAACAAGGTTCTGGACTATGTCGGCAAGCAGCAAGGCATGTCCGGCAAGGACATCGCCAACCAGGCCAAGGCGATCGTGCCGTTCGGCATGGCGCAGCTCAACAATCCGGAACTGACGGCGCAGGTTACGGCCGCGGTCAGCAAATTCCTCGACGATCCGAAAAGCCTCGAAATCTCGGCCGAGCCGCCGGCATCCGTGCCGTTCGCACTGATCATGGCGGGCGCCATGTCCAACCCGCTCGACCTGCCGAAGACGCTCGGCGTCACCGTCAAGGCCAACGAAGATTGATCGAAGCGATCTCAGTATGCGAAAAGCCCGGCATGCCGGGCTTTTTTTGTCGGGATTAGCGAATCGAAAGAATCGGTTCGGGCGGTTCTTTAAGGCATCGCCCGAAGCGCGATCAGGCGTCCTTCTTGGGCACGGCAACGCGCAGCGCCAGGTCGCGAAGCTGCTGCGGGCTCGCTTCCGACGGTGCGTTCATCAACAGATCGTAGGCCTGCTGGTTCATCGGGAACATGGTGATCTCACGCAGGTTCTTGGCGCCGAGCAGCAGCATGACGACGCGGTCGACACCGGCGGCCATGCCGCCATGCGGCGGTGCGCCATACTGGAAGGCACGATAGAGGCCGCCAAAGCGCTCCTCGACCGTGGCGCGATCCAGCCCGACCGTCTCGAACGCCTTGACCATGGTTTCGGGCAGATGGTTGCGGATACCGCCTGAGGCGATCTCGAACCCGTTGCAGACCATGTCGTACTGGAACGCCTTGATGCCGAGCAGGTCCTCGCCATTCAGCGCATCGATGCCGCCTTGCGGCATCGAGAACGGGTTGTGCGCGAAGTCGATCTTCTTCTCTTCCTCGTTCCACTCGAAGAACGGGAAATCGACGATCCAGCACAGTTCGAAACGCTCGCGGTCGACAAGGTTCAGCTCCTCGCCGGCGCGCGTGCGCGCCGCACCCGCGAAGGAAACGAATTTCTTCGGATCGCCGGCGACGAAGAAGGCAGCGTCGCCATCGGCAAGGCCGAGCTGCTGCCGGATCGCTTCGGTCCGCTCCTCGCCGATGTTCTTGGCGAGTGGGCCGGCGCCTTCGAGCTTGTCGCCCTCCTTGCGCCAGAAGATATAGCCCAGCCCCGGCTGGCCCTCGCCCTGCGCCCAGGAATTCATGCGGTCGCAGAAGGCGCGGCTGCCGCCGGTCTTGGCCGGAATGCCCCATACTTCGGCCTTCGGATCGTTGGCCAGGATGTTGGCGAACACCTTGAAGCCGGAATCGCGAAAATGGTCGGAAACGGCCTGCATCTCGATCGGGTTGCGCAGGTCCGGCTTGTCGGAACCGTACTTGCGCATGGCGACATCATAGGGGATGCGCTGGAATTTCTGCGTCACCGGCTTGCCGTTGGCGAAGGTCTCGAAGACCCCGCGCATGACCGGCTCCATGGTCGACAGCACGTCGTCCTGTTCGACGAAGCTCATTTCCAGGTCGAGCTGGTAGAATTCGCCGGGCAGACGATCGGCGCGCGGATCCTCGTCGCGGAAGCAGGGCGCGATCTGGAAATAGCGGTCGAAGCCCGACACCATGATCAGCTGCTTGTACTGCTGCGGCGCCTGCGGCAGCGCGTAGAAGGTGCCGGGGTGGATGCGCGACGGCACCAGGAAGTCGCGCGCGCCTTCCGGCGACGAGGCGGTGAGGATCGGCGTCGAGAATTCGGTGAAGCCGACATCGCCCATGCGCTTGCGCATTTCGGCGATGATTTTTGTCCGCGCAATGATGTTCTTGTGCAGCGTCTCGCGGCGCAGGTCGAGAAAACGGTATTTCAGCCTGATATCCTCGGGATAATCCGGCTCACCGAACACCGGCAGCGGCAATTCCTTGGCCGCCGACAGCACTTCGATCTCGCGGGCGAAAATCTCGATCTCCCCGGTCGGCAAATTGGCGTTGGTGGTCTCGGGCAAGCGCGCCTTGACCTCGCCGTCGACCCGAATGACCCACTCGCCGCGCACGGTCTCGGCAACCTTGAAGGCAGGCGAATCCGGATCGGCAACGATCTGGGTCAAGCCATAATTGTCGCGCAGGTCGATGAAGAGCAGGCCGCCATGATCGCGCACGCGATGCACCCAGCCCGACAGGCGAACGGTCGAGCCGACGTCGCTCTTCCTCAACTGGGCACAGGTATGGCTGCGGTAACGGTGCATTGTCATTGGTAAAGTCCGGGGTGCTCTAGTTGCCGGCCGAGGCATCACGGCCCGGCCCTGAAAATTTGCGCGAAAAGCGCATGGGAGGCCGGATTTGTCAAGGCAAGCGGCCCGTGTTGGTATCTTGGTTCCGCTTTCCCAGGCGACCTATGAGCCCAGTGCCGATAGCCGAAGACGCTGGGCAAGGTGCTCGACGACCAATGCAGCGCTGGCGGACGACGTTGCGGCATGATGAAGGCGAATTTCCGCCCCCGGCAGCGGGGGCACATGCCGGCCGGGATGGACATCTCGCAGGCCAGGCGCAAGCATGCTGCCTTTGACCACGGTGACCGCCAGTCCCTGTTCGACAATTGCCTCCGTGGCTGAAAGGCTTGGACTGACATAGGCCAAACGCCATGGCCGGCCTGCCTTGTCGAGCGCCTCAATGGCCCAGGAGCGAAACAGGCAATCGGGGCTCGACAGAGCGACCGGCAACGGATCGAGTTCCTCGACGGCTCGCGTCGCCGCCGCCGCCCAAATCGCCCTTTCGCGGCATATCAGATCCCCCTCGGTTGTGCCTTCCGGGTGCATGGCGATGACGGCGTCGAACGACGACCCAAGCCGTTTCAGGAGCCGGGCGGTGAGACCGATCTCCATTTCGACCTGCACCAACGGAAATCGCTCGGCGATGCCAGAAAGGAGGCGCGGCAGGATCTTGGTGCCATAATCTTCCATGACCCCGATGCGAACCTGTCCGGCCACCTGCTGACCGGAAACACGCGCAATCGCCTGCTCATTGAGAGCAAGTATGCGGCGGGCATCGATCAGAAAGCCCTCCCCGGCGGCGGTGAGTTCAACGCGGGCTGTCGAGCGCCGGAACAAGATGGTCTCGATGCGCTCCTCAAGACGTTTCACCTGCAAGCTGACGGCCGCCTGCGTTCTATTGAGCTGCTCGGCGGCTCGCGTAAACGAGAGGCGCTCGGCAACGACGACGAAGGCCCGCAGAAGGTCCGGATCGAGATTCGGGATGCTCATAGTGGAATGTTATCAAACTCATTGAGCTTATTCGATTCCTTATGGCCCGCCTGCCCGATATCCGTGGTTCAGAGTTGGCAAGGTCAGGAACCATGGAAATCACAGGAGTGCTCGCCGCGATTCTCTCCAGCGCTTTTGGGGGTACCGCCGTTGGCGCAACGCGATATCTCGCGGGCACGCTCGATCCTCTCGTTATCGGTGCGGTCCGGTTCGGCGGCGGCTTTCTGGTTTTGGCCGCCGTAGCTCTCTGGCGACGAGACAGGTGGCCGCCGAAGAGCGACTGGCTCGGCACTGGTGCATTGGGTCTTCTGTTCTTCGGGCTGTTTCCGGTGCTCTTCAATGGAGCCCTTGTCTACACAACGGCCGCGCGAGGTGCGCTTGCGCTTTCGACACTGCCTCTGCTCACAATGCTTGCCGCGGCAGTTCTGAGGATCGAGCCGCCGACCATCCGCAAGATCGTCGGTGTCCTGATCGCAATGGCAGGGGTGGCCGTAGCGCTCGGCACGAGCCTGACGACTGCTCCCCCAGATGCCTGGCGCGGAGATCTTCTCATGGTCGCGGCCGCTTTCTGCATGGCGCTCTACAACGTCTGGTCGAGACCATTTCTATCCCGCACCGCGCCAATCCCGTTCGTGGCGTTTGGCATGGGCGTGGGCGCGGTCTGCCTATCGGTCCTGGTGGTTTCGAACGGAGGCTTCGCGCGACTTGCCACTCTCAGCGCACCTCAGTGGATCGCAAGCGCATATCTGGCCATAATTTGCGGCGCCTTCATTTTCTTCCTCTGGGCATTCGCGCTCGAGCGCGCGTCGCCGACACTGGTTGCCGTCTCCGTTGCGGTTAATCCGGTGACGGCATCGATCTTTGGTGTTGTCTTCCTGGGCGAACAAGTAAGCGCGAACCTGATTGTCGGGCTGGTGGCAGTCCTCGCAGGCATAGGCATCGCAACGGGAGCAGCCGAGCGGCTCAGCCTGTGGCCCGACGATCGGCAGTCACGTCGCCGGCAGCCTTGAGCGCTGACCAAGCAAAACGCGGAAACGAATCCAGGCAAATATAGCGATCATCCCTGTTGGCGCAGGGAATTGCTGCTGGCGTTGGCCAGGGTGATGGTCCAAGAAGGGATCACCGACACGTGATCGCCTCTTCATGTCCTCCATCCGCCCGATGATCCCGCTCCTTCTCGCCGCCGGCATTTTGCTCGGCGGCAATGGGCTGCAGAGCACGCTGATCGCGCTGCGCGGCGCGCAGGAAGGGTTTTCGGCTTCCGACATCGGCCTGATGGGCACCTTCTACTTTGCCGGCTTCCTGCTCGGCTGCCTGGCCATCACCCGCATCATGAAGGCGGTTGGCCATATCAGGGCGTTTTCGGCGCTGGCGGCGATCGCCTCGGTGGGCACCTTGCTTCTGGTGCTGGTCATCGATCCGGTGATGTGGTGCGCGGTGCGCCTTGCCGGCGGCTTCTGCTTCGCCGGGCTGTTCACCATCGTCGAAAGCTGGCTGAATTCCGGCGTCGGCAATCACGATCGGGCACGCGTGCTGGCGATCTACCGGATGGTCGACATCGGTTCGGTGACATCAGCCCAGTTCCTGATCCCGGTCTTCGGCGCCGGCGGTTTCGCCATATTCGCCATCATGTCGATGATGATCACCTTGTCGCTGGTGCCGGTGTCGCTCGGCGACCGCTCCAACCCGGCACCACCCGAAGAGGTCAAGCTCGACCTGGCGCGCGTCTGGCGGATTTCGCCGCTGGGCTGCTTCGGCTGCGTCGCCGTCGGCGTCACCAACAGCGCCTTTCGCACCCTGTCGCCGGTCTACGCCGAGCAGATCGGCATGTCGGTCGCCGATGTCGTCACCTTCGTCAGCGTCGGCATTTTCGGCGGCGCCATCATCCAGTATCCGCTGGGTTACCTCTCCGACCGCTGGGACCGGCGCCGGGTGCTGCTGATGACGACCTGCTGTGCGATGTTTTCGGCGCTGGCGCTGGTGTTCATCGCCGGCAGCAATCCGGCGCTCAACTTCATCCTCATCTTCATCTTCGGCTGTTTCGCCATGCCGCTCTATTCGCTGTCGGCGGCGCATTCCAACGATCGCGCCGACACGGGCGAGTTCGTGCTGATCAACGCGGCGCTGATGCTGTTCTATTCCTTCGGCGCCATTGGCGGCCCGTTCGCCGCCTCGACCGCGATGCAATATTTCGGACCGGGCGCCCTGTTTGTATTCAGCGCGGTGGTCTATGCGATCTTCATCGCCGTCATCCTTTACCGCATGCAGGCCCGGTCCGGTGTGCCGGCAGGCAGGCGCGGCCGCTTCACCGCGCTCCTGCGCACTTCGACGGTTTTCGCGCGGCTGGCCAGGAGAAACGACGATTCCGATGGTCCGGGAACCTGATGATGGCGGTGCCAAAGCTTGACGAAAGCCCCGGCGGCTGAAATCTAGGAAGACCTTACTCCTGTCAAAAGCGATTTGATGAACGTCATCACCACCCAGAAAGAACTCGAGACCGTTCTCGCCGCTTTCGAAAAGTCGGATTTCGTCACCGTCGACACCGAATTCATTCGGGAAACGACCTTTTGGCCGATCCTGTGCCTGATCCAGATGGCTGCACCCGGCGTGACAGCACTCATCGATCCCCTGTCGCCCGATATCGACCTGAAGCCGTTCTTCAGGCTGATGGCCAATGAAGCGGTGGTCAAAGTCTTCCACGCCGCGCGGCAGGACATCGAAATCATCGTCCACCTCGGCGATCTGGTTCCGCATCCGGTGTTCGACACGCAAGTGGCGGCGATGGTCTGCGGCTTCGGTGACAGTGTTTCCTACGATCAGCTCGTGCAGCGCATTACCGGCGCGCGGCTCGACAAGTCGTCGCGCTTCACCGACTGGCGCCACCGGCCGCTTTCCGACAAGCAGCTCGACTACGCGCTGGCCGACGTCACGCATCTCATCGAGGTCTATCAGCACCTCAGCGCCGAATTGGAGCGGGAAAACCGCGCCCATTGGCTCAACGAGGAGATGGAGGTGCTGACCTCACGCGAAACCTATGATCCGCATCCCGAGGACGCCTGGAAGCGGCTGAAGATGCGGCTGCGCAAACCGCAGGAATTGGCGATCGTGCAGGGCGTTGCGGCGTGGCGTGAGCGCGAGGCGCGCGAACGCGACGTCCCGCGCGGCCGCGTGCTCAAGGACGACGCGATCTACGAGGTGGCGCAGCAGGCGCCGCGCGACACGGCAGCCCTCGGCAAGCTGCGCACGACACCGAAGGGCTGGGAGCGCTCGTCGACGGCAACGGCGCTGCTCGGCGCGGTCAACACCGCACTTGCCTTGCCCAAGGAGCAGATGCCGAAATTGCCGAAGAGTTTCCAGCCGCCCGAGGGCTCGAGCGCCGCGGCGGAACTGTTGAAGGTGCTGCTGCGGATCGTCGCCGAAAAGGAAGGCGTCGCCTCGAAGGTGCTGGCCTCCAGCGACGACATCGACCGTATCGCCGCCGAGGGCGAGGAGGCCGACGTACCGGCCCTGCAGGGTTGGCGCCGCGCGGTGTTCGGCGAGGCCGCGCTCAAGCTGGTGCGCGGCGAGATCGGCATCAAGTTCGACAAACGCAAGATAGCGGTGTTCGATCTGTAGACGAGCGTTCTTTCCTTCTCCCGCAAATGGGGAAGGGAGAGCTGCTCTGCTCAGACCGCGCCGAGCAGGTGCAGCGCGAACCAGATCCATCCCAGCAGAAGAATCACCGCACTGACGAAGAATGACCGGCTGCGCAGCAGCAGATTGTTGCTGGTCAGGTGAACCCAGGCATGGAAATAGCGCGACGCGACGAAAATCCACATCAGCGCCAGGGTCAGATAGTTGACGCCGTTGGTCAGGTGCAGCGTCAGGCACAGCACATAGAACAGCACCGGCAGTTCGAACTGGTTGGTGAGATTGGCGGCAACGGTGACGCTGGAGGCCGGCTCGGTCGAACGCACCTTGAACTGACCGGGTTTCGCCTCGCCTGACCTGACTGCGCCGTATCTGCGGCGACCCAGGACGCAGTATACGATGTAGATCAGCAGCACATGCGCGAGAACGGGCCAGAAGATCGTGGTCTGGTTCATCAAGTGCCCCCTGCCCGGTTGGGCTTCGCGTGCGGCATCAGGCCTGGCGTTTCTGGCCTGCAAGCCAGAAGGCCGCAATGACGATCACCGGTATGGCGAAAAGCGCGAATTTGGTGACGGTGAGCGCCGAGGCGAAAGACAGCGAGTCCGGGTTGGCCGACAGGAAATCGGACAGAAGCCGCGCCACCGCAAAGTTCTGAACGTAATGTGCAAGCGTGTAGGGAAGCACCAGGACCAACGCGAAAATCGACTGCAGCTGCGCCGGCAGCACGCGGAAAGCCTTCAATCGCCGGCCGGTGGCCAGGATGAGGCTGACCAGCGTGACCGACAACAGCGCCGGGAACAACAGATCGAAGGTCAGATAATGCCAGACGAGAATGATCTCGCCGCCGCGCCGGCCGAGCGCCGTCAGCCAGGCCATGCCTTCGTCCGGCGTAAACCCTAAAATGCGCATGTCGAGTGACGGCAAGCCGCCGCTCAACTGGCGGAAATAGAAGAATTCCAGCGCCGTCATGGCGATGAAAACCACCCCTGACAGGAAACAGAGCGCGCCTGCGTGGCGCGATAGCCGCAGGATCGTTGCCGTCAGGTTCCGCCCGAGCCCGTACTGGTCAGGCTCCGCCGGGATAGTTCGGGCTTTCGCGGGTAATCGTGACGTCATGGGCGTGGCTTTCACGAAGTCCGGCATTGGATATGCGCACAAAAGTGGCGCGCTCGCGGAAATCGGCAAGATCACGGCCACCAACATAACCCATAGCGGCTTTCAAGCCGCCCGCAAGCTGGTGCAGCACGCCGGACACAGGTCCTTTGTAGGGAACCTGCCCTTCGATGCCTTCCGGGACCAGTTTCAGCGTGTCGCGCACCTCGGCCTGGAAGTAGCGATCGGCCGAGCCACGGGCCATGGCGCCGACCGAGCCCATGCCGCGATAGGCCTTGAAGGAGCGGCCCTGGTGCAGATAGACCTCGCCAGGGCTTTCGTCGGTTCCAGCCAGCAGCGAGCCGATCATGGCGGCACTGGCGCCGGCGGCCAGCGCCTTGGCAAGATCGCCGGAATATTTGATGCCGCCATCGGCGATCACCGAGACGCCGGATTTGTGCGCCGTCTCGACAGCCGACATGATGGCGGAAAGCTGCGGCACGCCGACGCCGGCAACGATGCGGGTGGTGCAGATGGAACCCGGACCGATGCCGACCTTGACGGCGTCGGCACCGGCGTCGATCAGCGCCTGCGTGCCCGCGGCGGTGGCGACGTTGCCGGCCAGGATGCGAACCGAGTTGGAGAGCTTCTTGGCGCGCGTCACCGCGTCCAGCACGCGCTGCGAGTGGCCATGCGCGGTGTCGATCACCAGAAGGTCGACGCCGGCATCGATGAGGCGCTCGGCGCGTTCGAAACCGTCATCGCCAACGCTGGTGGCGGCGGCGGCACGCAAGCGGCCCTGCGAGTCCTTGCTGGCGTGCGGGTTGAGCTGCGACTTCTCGATGTCCTTGACGGTGATCAATCCGACGCAATTGCCCTGCCTGTCGACGACCACCAGCTTTTCGATGCGGTGCTGATGCAGAAGCCGCTTGGCCTCGTCCTGGTCGACGTTCTCCTTGACTGTGATCAGGTTGTCACGGGTCATCAGCTCATGGACCTTCTGCGCCGGATCGGACGCAAAGCGCACGTCGCGATTGGTCAGGATACCGACCAGCCGTCCGATCTTGTGGCCGCCGCTGCCGCCGTTCTCCACCACCGGAATGCCCGAGATCGAATAGCTGCGCATCAGGCCAAGCGCGTCGGCGAGCGTCGCGTCGGGGCCGATGGTGACGGGATTGACCACCATGCCGGATTCGAATTTCTTGACCTGCCGCACCTGCTCGGCCTGTTCGGCCGGCGAGAAATTACGGTGGATGACGCCAATGCCGCCGGCTTGGGCCATGGCGATGGCGAGCCGCGCCTCGGTGACGGTGTCCATCGCCGCCGAGAGGATCGGCACGTTGAGGTCGATGTCGCCGGCGATGCGGGTGCGGACATCGGTTTCGCCGGGCATGACCTCGGAATGACCGGGCTGTAGCAGCACGTCGTCAAAGGTCAGCGCCAATGCGCCGGTGGACGTTTCGATGATTTTTGCCATAGCCAGTCCCTTGAATATAAAACGCGGTGGGGGAATACAAAAAAGCGCTGGACCGGAATGGACAGCGCCGACTCGTTTCTTCCCTTTCAGGATTGGCGCTGGCTGGTACCACGTCCGGGCGCCGATGAAAAGCCGATGATTTCACGCTCCCGGAAAGGTGACTTTTCGGCGAAGGGATGCGACCTGTGGTTGCCGGTCGCACAAAAGTGACAGCAAATTAATGCGACATGCCGGCGAAGGCATGGTAACCGCCCGCCTCAAGGCCGACATGCAACCGGCAACGCAACATTCAAGTCTGGACGCGTTCCTTGAACCGCACCATTCCGCTTATACTGGCGGTCGCCCTTTTCATGGAAAACATGGATTCGACCGTCATCGCGACATCGCTGCCGGCGATCGCCGTCGACATCCACACCAGCCCGATCGCGCTCAAGCTGGCGCTGACTGCCTATCTGGTATCGCTGGCGATCTTCATTCCGATCAGCGGCTGGATGGCAGACCGTTTCGGCGCCAAGAATATCTTTCGCGCCGCGATCGCGGTCTTCATCGTCGGGTCGATCGCCTGCGCCCTCTCCGGTTCACTGCCGGCTTTCGTGGTGTCGCGCTTCCTGCAAGGCATCGGCGGCGCCATGATGACGCCGGTCGGGCGGCTGGTGCTGGTGCGCGCGACACCGAAAAGCGAACTCGTCGCGGCGATGTCCTGGCTGACCGTTCCGGCGCTGGTCGGACCGCTGGTGGGCCCGCCGGTCGGCGGCTTCATCACCACCTACTTCACCTGGCACTGGATTTTCCTGATCAATGTGCCGATCGGTCTGATCGGCATCTGGCTGGCGACGCGTTTCCTGCCGGAGACCGAACCCGCGCAGACCCCACCACTTGATTTCATCGGCTTCGTGCTGAGCGGGCTGGCGGCATCCGGCGTGGTGTTCGGCCTGTCGGTGGTCAGCTTGCCCTATCTGCCGCCAATCGTCGGTGTCCTCACCGTAGCGGTCGGCCTCGTATCGGGCGCGCTCTATCTGCTGCATGCGCGCCACGCCAAAAACCCGCTGCTGGCGCTCGAATTGTTCCACAACCAGGTGTTCCGCTCCTCGGTGCTTGGCGGCGGGCTGTTCCGCATCGGCATTGGTGCTGTGCCGTTCCTGCTGCCGCTGATGTTCCAGATCGGCTTTGGGCTGACGCCGTTCCAGTCCGGCATGATCACCTTCGTCTCTGCAATCGGCGCCATCGGCATGAAATTCGTCACCGCGCTGATCTTCCGCGTCGCCGGCTTCCGCCGCGTTCTGGTTGTCGGTTCGCTGGTCGCCGCCGCCTCGATCGCCATCAACGGCCTGTTCACACCCGACACACCCTATCTCTTGATGCTGGCCATGCTGCTCGTCGGCGGCTTCATCCGCTCGATGTTCTTCACCGGCGTCAATGCGCTCGCCTATGCCGAGGTTTCGGCTGAAGACACCAGCAAGGCGACGCCGATTACAGCGGTGTTCCAGCAGTTGTCGGTCGCGCTCGGCGTGGCGCTGGCCGGCGGAATCCTGGAAGTATCGACGAGCCTGAACGACAGGTCATTGACACTGGCGGATTTCCACACCGCGTTCTTCGTCGTCGCGGCGATTTCCGCCGCCGCGTCCCTGTCGTTCATGCGGCTGGCGCCCGATGCCGGAAACGCCATCTCGGGCCATGGCCGGCTGACCGTGCCCAAGACGCTGGAAACGGTGAGCCCGCCCGGCAACTGATGCGGCTGGCTTTACGTCTCGTCGTCCTCCGGCCCTTCGCTATGGCTCCGGGCGCTCGAGTCCTTCGGAACGTCCACTGGACGTTCCGATCCGCCTGGCGGCGGACCGGCCTCTCGCCCTTTAAAATCCTTGGCCAGCAGATAGAGCTCGACCGATTCATCCCGCGACGCCGGCGGCTTGACGTGATGGACGGAGCGGAAGTTCTTCTTGAGCATGGAGAGCAACTCGTTTTCGGCGCCGCCCTGGAAGGTCTTGGCGAGGAAATGCCCGCCCGGCTTCAGCACCGACAGCGCAAAATCGGCCGCCACCTCGCACAGATGCATGGTGCGGATATGGTCGGTCCGCTTGTGGCCGGTGGTCGGCGCCGCCATGTCGGACAGCACGATATCGGGATCCCCACCCAGCGCCTCGGCCAGCTTCTGCGGCGCCAGCGGATCGAGGAAATCCATCAGCAGCACCGGCGCGCCGGGCACGGCGTCCATTTCGAGATAATCGATGCCGATGACATGCGGCTTGTCGGCCGTCGATTTCGTCCGCGCTGCCGCGACCTGGCACCAGCCGCCGGGGGCGGCGCCGAGGTCGATGACCTTCATACCGGGTTTCAGCAGATGGTGCTTGTCGTCGATCTCGATCAGCTTGTAGGCCGCGCGCGAGCGATAGCCGTCAGCCTTGGAGCGCTGGACATAGGGATCGTTGATGTGGCGCTGCAGCCAGCGGCGCGACGATTCCTTCAGGCCGCTCTTCTTCTTGATCCGCGTCTTCAACACGCGAATGCTGGCGGATCCTGGTTTTTCCGGTTTCTTGGTCATTGCTTATTTCTTCGGTTCGGGCTCACGCTCTGCCACGCCCATCGTTGCGCCAGACGCCGTCATCGGCCATCAGCTCGCTCAATATACCTTCGCGCAGGCCACGATCGGCGACTCGCAGCCGCTCGGACGGCCACACGGCGCGGATCGCTTCGAGGATAGCACAGCCGGCCAGCACCAGATCGGCGCGATCGGCACCGATGCAAGGGTTGGCGCAGCGCTGCTGGAAATCCCAGCCGACCAGTCTTTCGACCATGCGATCGACGCTGTCGCGGTCCATCCACAGCCCGTCGACACGGCGGCGATCATAGCGCTCGAGCTCAAGGTGGACACCGGCCAGCGTCGTCACAGTGCCTGACGTACCCAGCAGATGGAAATTCGGGCTGGCCTTGAGATGGCTCAGCCGATCGCGACCGTCGAAGCTGGCCAGCCGGCCGGCAACGTCGTCGACCATGGCGGCAAAGATCTCGCGCGTCACCGTGCGACCGCCAAAGCGCTCGGCCAGCGAGACGACGCCGACCGGCAGCGACGTCCACGACACGATATGATTGGCCAGCCTCGGCGAACGGCGGCCGGCGAGATCGATGAGCGCGATTTCGGACGAGCCACCGCCAATATCGAACAGGACGACGCCTTGGGTGTCGCGCTCGACCAGCGAGCCGCAGCCGGACACCGCCAGCCGCGCCTCGGTCTGGCGGTCGATGATCTCGAGCTTCAGGCCGGCCTCGCGTTCGACACGGTCGATGAACTCGACGCCGTTTTCGGCCGTGCGGCAGGCCTCGGTGGCGATCAGCCGGGCTTTCCTGATCTTGCGGTTGCGCAATTTGTCGCCGCAGATTTTCAGCGCCTCGACCGCGCGGTCCATCGCCGGCTGGCCGAGCCGGCCATTGGCGGTGAGCCCCTCGCCCAGCCGGACGATGCGAGAAAAAGCGTCGATGACGCGGAACTGGCCATGCCGCGTCGGCACGGCCACCAGCAGCCGGCAATTGTTGGTACCGAGGTCAAGCGCCGCAAACACCGGAAGCTCCTGGACCGGCGGCCGACGGGCGCTCTGTTCCGGCCGTGGCACTACAGCGGCGGGCGAGACCACCGATTCCGCCGGTCTGTGGGACTCCGCCGCCGGGACACCGGCTTTGCCCGGCGCCGGCGATCGATTCTCCGTGGGACGTGCCTCGTCGCGCGCAAAAACCTTGCGCCCGCGCCTTCGCTTGCGCCGCTTCTTGGGCTTGCCTTTGTGGGGTGCGTCGCCCGCCTGCCCGTCCGCGGAGCGGAGCTCCGTCGGGCGACGTTGCTGCCAGCTTGCGTTCCCCGGGCCAGCCGACCGCTGGGAAGCGCTGGACACGCCCACCTCCGGCGCGCCGGCGCCGGTGTCGTGGTCTTCCACTGTCGTTCCTTCCGGCGCCGCGCGAACCTATGATGGACGCAGCAGGCGCTTCAGTGTTTTAAGTTGCCGCCAGACTAACAGCGCCGCGCCCGATCACCAAGAGCCGCGTGCCGAATTTTGCCGGCAGGCCGCAAACCGCCGTTCCGGTGCGGCCGCGTAATGAACCCGCACGCCGCAGATGCCGGCGCTACGCCTGCCGGCATCTCTTTCGGCCGCTCACGACGGACAAATCTTGCCGGCCGCCGCTGCGACAAGGGTTCGCGGTTGAATAGCCGGCTTCGATGAGGCATTTCTGAAATGAGCGGAAGAATCCGGCAAGCCGGCCTCCCACCAGCCACGGAAAAGGAAGCGGCCCCGCAACGCATGGCAGTCAGGCAATGAATTGGCAGGCAATGAACTGGAGACGCTATTTCTGGCCGGTTGTCGGCATCGCCGCCGTGATCTTCTCGCTGCTGCTGCTCTGGCACGAACTGCGCGGCGTTTCCCTCGACGACGTCTGGGACGGTATCACGGCCATTCCGACCCGGGGTTGGGTCCTTGCCGCGCTGTGTTCGGTCATCGCCTATGCCTCGCTTGCCGGCTACGACCACATCGCGCTCCTGCATATCGGCAAGCGCGTGTCGTGGCTGTTCGTCACGCTGTGCTCCTTCACCACCTATGCGCTGTCGCACAACATTGGCGGTTCGGTGTTTTCGGGCGCAGTCATCCGCTATCGCGCCTACGGTACCAGGGGCCTGACCGGACAGGATGTCGGCGTGCTGGTGGCGGTCTGCTGGATCACCTTCGTGCTGTCGACGATTTTTGCCTCGGGCCTCGTTCTGGTGTTCGAGCCCGAGATACTCGACCGGTTTTCCGGCATCGCCCATCATGGCCTGTCGGAAGCGGCCGGTATCGCGATGCTGCTGCTCGTCGCCGCCTATGTCTTCGGCAGCTGGCTGCATCTGCGCCCGCTGAAGATCGCCAGCTTTCAGCTCCACTATCCGGCGCTGCCGATCGTCGCCCGGCAGCTGCTGATCGGCCCGATCGAACTGCTGGCCGCCGCCGCGATCATCTTCTTCGCCCTGCCCGAAGCCCACAATCCTGGTTACTTCGTCATATTGGGCGTCTTTCTCGTCTCCTTCTCGATCGCGCAGATCTCGCATGCGCCGGGCGGCCTCGGCGTCTTCGAAGTGGTGTTCCTGGCGGGGCTTTCCGACATGGATCCGGTCGGCGTGCTGGCGGCGCTGCTGGTGTTCCGGCTGTTCTACCTGATCATCCCGCTGATTCTGGGCCTGGGGGTGGTGCTGTTCTTCGAACGCTCGCAGTTCAGCCGGACGGAACCTTGAGGCGTGGGATTGGACTGGGAGCCGCGCGCCGGCATCTGAAGTGTGGCGTCTGAATCACCTGACGAAACCTGCCATTGAACCACAGAGCAGGCTTGACTATTTTCCGCTGGCGGCTACAAGGCAGCGCTCACAGCGGCTTAGCCGCTCGGCCCGCACGGTTCATGACCGCGCCTGCTGGGGAATAGGTTAACGGTAGACCCACGGACTCTGACTCCGTTAGTCCTGGTTCGAATCCAGGTTCCCCAGCCAAAATCCCACAAGCAAACCAATGATTTAGCACGCCAATTTGGCATCGTTTTCATCTGCATCGCTATGTCAGTAACGCACAGTACCGGGCTTTTACGGGCGCTACTCGCAGTTGCCCGCAATTGAGCCGGTCGAGATTCCCGGAGCGAAAAAGATCGTTGCCGCCGGCGCGTGCTACTCGCTAAGCTTCATGAAGGTTCCAGCACAATGCCGCGTCATGCTCACTGACAGCCAGTACATTTTCGAAAGCATCAAGGAGGGCTGCTTGACGCTCTCCGATGACGAGTTCGTCATCGACAGGCTGGTGAAGTATTTCGGCAATGGGAGGATCCGGTGGCACGTCGAATTCCGTGGGCATCGCGTCGAGCTGACGACAGGCCAGCTCAAGAAGCAGCCGACCTTCCGCAGGAAGATACTCGAACAGGCTGGGGTGCTGCCGCCCCAGCGTGCCGGGACCGACTACAGGCGATGGGCACTGGATCTGAGGAAGAATGCCATCGAGCTTCCGTGGCGGGATAGGCCGGTGGACGTCGGTTTCGCCATCGACAGGCTGACCAGCCATGGCGATGAGCGCTGGACGGTCGAATACCAGGGCAAGGCCATCAAATTCACGACGACCAAACTCCGCAGGCAGGTGAGTTTCCGCAAACGCATGCTGGCCAAGGCCAAGGTGTTGCCGCCTCAGTTGGACCCGGCTGCCTATCGGAAGTGGATGGACTGGCTCATTCAAAACGCCACCGCGGCTGACCCGCAGGCCGGCGATGCCTTGGTGACCGAGAAAAGTTGGCTGGACGACCTGCCTGAGCTGGCCGGCTGGTAAAACGAAACGCTGGCCAAACGACCAGCCGGAGGTGGCGGAAATATGTAAGCAAAGCCGCAATGGCACTCGTTGCGTTTGCCACGCCTGCGGATTTCGGCACACATCGATGGCGAGGACTCTGCGACAGCTTGGGTCGCACCCCACAGGATTTGAGTGAGACCCCATGGACCGCTTCGACCTCGGCACCTACCGCCGCCCCATCTCCACTCGCTCCACAGAAACCCAACGTTGGTTCGATATTGGCCTCAACTGGTGCTACGGCTTCAACCATGAGGAAGGCATCAAGTGTTTTGAGAAGGCGCTCGAAACAGATCCTGAATGTCCGATGGTGCATTGGGGCATCGCCTATGCCGCCGGACCTTTCTACAATCTGACCTGGAAGGAGCATGGCGAGGCCGAGGCCGACAGCGCGGCCAAGCGCTGCTTCGAGCATGTCCAGCTTGCGCGGGCCAATGCGGTTGCCGCCAACGAAATCGAGAAGCGGCTGATCGAGGCGTTGGCCGCCCGCTTCCAGAAGCCGCACCGGGTGAGCCCCGAGGAATTCGAACGGTGGGGTGACGCCTATGCCGCCGCGATGCGGCTTGTGTACAGCGACTTTCCCGACGACCATGATGTGATGGCACTGCTGGTCGAAGCGCTGATGATGCGCACGGTGCGGCGGCTGTGGAACCTCAAGACCGGCGCGCCGGCTCCGAATTCCGATGTCGTCGAGGCGCTCGACGTCTGCGAGCGGTCGATCCGGCTTGCCGACGAGGCCGGCGCGGCACAACATCCGGCGATCGTCCACCTGCACATCCATCTCCTGGAAATGTCCACCATGCCGGAGCGCGGCATGCGCTCGGCGGATCTGCTCGGCGAGATGTGCCCCGATGCCGGGCATATGAACCATATGCCGGGGCACATCTATGTGCTGTGCGGCGAGTATGAGAAAGCAAAACGTGCCAGCGAAAAGGCGGTGCGCGCCAACGACCTGTATCTCGCCTATGCGGACGAGCCGACCTACTATTTGCTGGGCTGCTGCCACGATCTGCACCTGATGATGTTCACCTGCATGTTGTCGGGCCAGTACCAGCCTGCACTGTGGGCCGCCGACAGAGTGCGCAGCCTGGTCACGCGCGAGGTGGTCGCCATCCAGGGCCGGCCCAAGCTCACGCAGACGGTGGAAGGCTACCATGCGATGAAATCGCATGTTCAGGTGCGCTTCGGCCGCTGGCAGGAGATCATCGACGAGCCTGTAACCGCGGAGCCCGGCCTCTATGTGCTGACGGCGGCCATGCAGCACTACGCCAAGGGCGCCGCGCATGCGACGCTTGGGCAATTTGCTGAGGCCGAGCGCGAGCGCGAAGAGTTCCATCGGCATCTGAAAGATATTGCGCCCGAGCGGCGCTTCCTCAGCAACCCGGCGCAGGCTTCGCTGGCTGTCGGTGTCGCTCTGCTCGACGGCGAGCTGGCGTACCACCAGGGCCGGCATGACGAGGCCTATGGCCATTTGCGGCAGGCGGTCGAGCTTGACGACAATTTGTCCTACACCGAACCGTGGGCCTGGATGCACCCGCCGCGCCATGCGCTGGCGGCGCTGCTTCTCGACCAGAGCCACGCGCAAGAAGCAGAACAGGTCTATCGCGACGATTTGGGCCTGAGCGGCAAGGTGCAGCGCTGCGCCCAACATCCGAACAATGTCTGGGCATTGCACGGGCTGGTGGAATGCCTGAAACGGCGCGGCGAGACTGATGAATTGTCGATACTGCAGACAAGCCTTGCCGCGGCGATGGCCAAGGCGGATGTGCCGATCACCTCGTCCTGCCTGTGCAGGACGAGCGCGCATCAAGGCTGCTGTCACTGACGCGAAGTCAGCCTGTCGCCACTGTTGCGGCCGATCGGCTCGCCAAACAAATTGTCGGCCGATCGTCGTTGGCGGTGGAAACCTCGCCGCCCGGTCGTGTCACCTGCCGATCGGCCAAGGCTCCATACCGCGTCGTTCCACGCCTTCCTCGATCAGCACGGAGCAGTCTATCTCATCGTGAAGTTGAGCGTTTGGGTCAGACGAAAGCCAGGAAGCATAGGACCGAAGCTGTTTGAGCCTGGCTGTTTTCTCAAGCCGTGCCTGGCGCTCGTCCTCGGCAGGTTGAGCAGGTCTTTTGTTCTTCTGGGCAGGAAATTGCATCCTGGCTCTCCTCGATCACCGAGCCTATGGAGACAGACGCTCAATGGGACCTTGGCCTATTGCCAACACATGCGCTGACGAGAGTCGCCATCCATCTTGATGATGGCGGACCCTTATCAACAATGCACCCGCGCCACCCGCCAGGTGCTCCCGGTCCGGGTTCGCTGCGGCGCATCGGCACTCGGCAGCCGGACTCAGCTGCAGGGGAATGGAACCAGATCGGCCGTGCGACGTCATAGAAGCAGGTGCTCATACAGGAGTGTGACGTCCATGATCAGGCTCGTTCTTGCCGCTGCCGCCATGCTCTTCATGGCATGCGGCGCAACGGCGGCAAAACTGGACGCGGCCACCGTCAACAACGCCCAATTTGACGGCAGCGAAGCGAAAGGCGTCAGTGCGACCGTGCTGAAGGCGCAAATCCTCCTGGATCGTGCACGCTTCTCGCCAGGCCTGATCGACGGCCGCCAAGCAGAGAACTTCACCCGGGCAGTCAGTGCGTTTCAAGCGGCCAGCGGATTGCCTGCCGACGGCAAGCTTAGCCGCGAGACATGGGACAAGCTGGTCGCGACCTCCTCGCGCCCCGCGCTTGAGACCTACGAGTTGACGCGCAAGGATGTGCGTGGACCGTTCACCAAGCGAATTCCGGCGCGCATGGAGAGGATGGCCCGCCTGCCCCGGCTCGCCTATCACAATGCCTTGGAAAAGGTGGCGGAGCGCTTCCACATCAGCGAGCAGCTGCTTGAACGGCTCAATCCCGGCATCGGCTTCAGAAAGGCGGGGCAAAAGCTGCTGGTGCCAGCTGTCGCCCGAGGTGATCCGCCGCAAGACATTGGGAACGTCGAGGTCGACAAGAGCGCTCGCCAGGTTCGCGTGCTCGACCCTTCCGGCAAAGTGCTTGCGACGTACCCCGCCTCGATCGGGAGCCAGGAGAAGCCCGCGCCGAGTGGCGAGGCAGAGGTCAAACGCGTGGTGCGCCACCCAACCTATCACTACGATCCAGAGTTTGCCTTCAAGGGGGTGAAGACCAAGCGCCCCTTCACGATCGCTGCCGGACCAAACAATCCGGTGGGATCGGTCTGGATCGATTTGTCCATCGATAGTTATGGCATTCACGGGGCGCCGGACCCAGGCAAGATCGGAAAGACCTTCTCGCATGGTTGCATCAGGCTGACCAACTGGGATGCCGAAGACCTCGCCTCCGAAGTGCAAAAAGGCACAAAGGTCGTCTTCAAGGACGAAGCGGCAGGATCGGTCGAACAAGGATCGCAGTAGGTAGGCGCTACCGGCTAACCCGCTTTCGATCGTGGGGCTGGCGTCACCGAAGGCATGGGGCGGCGCTCCTTACCCCAGCCATTTCTCGTAGTCGGACACCAGCAGGTGCACCGGGGCAACGTCTTCGTCGATGTTGGAAAAACGCCCGATCGGTTCGCGGAACACATTGTCGGTGAGATCGTCATTGACGGTCGAGACCTCGCCGATCAGCACGTCCTTGCCCTCGGCCCAGAAGGCATGCCAGACGCCGGGCAGCAGCGTGACGCTCTGGCCCGGGTCGAGCTTCAGGAGCCCACCCGCAGGCAGCCTGTGGATGGTTCCGTCGACCGGCACCGAGACCTCGGCCTTGGGATCGATGCCGCCGTCGCGGTCATGCATGAACAGTTCCAGCACCAGCTTGCCGCCGCCACGGTTGATGATGTCCTCGGCCTTGATGTTGTGGCGGTGCATCGGCGACAGCTGGTCCTTGCGCGAGATCATGATCTTCTCGGCATAAAGCATGCCCATGCCCTTCTTCATGTCCTCGTAGCGGCCGTTGCGAACGGTGAACAGGAACAGGCCGAGTTCCCTGAATTTCTCTTGCCCGTAATCGGTGATGTCCCAGCCAAGCCGCGAGGTGAATACGGCCGACGAGTCGACCTGACGCGCCTTCGCCTCCTGCGGCGACCAATAGGCGAAGGGCGGCATGATGTAGCCGAACGAGCGGATGAAAGCGTCGGCTTCGCGAATGATGTCGTTGATGGCGGAGCGCTTCATGATCATGATCCCTTCGTATCGATTTGTCTGGCAAATCGCATAGCCGAACGTCGATGCGTGTCGATCCATCTCGCCGCCTGTCCGGCGTTGCGCTTAGGCGCATGGACCACAGATCCGCTTCGCTGGCCGCGTGACATCACGGATTTTCAGGGCCATAAAACCCGCGGATTCCTCATGGGGTGAAAGATGATGCCGACCGTTCACGATCTCGATACGCCATCCATCCTGATCGACACCACGCGCGCGGAAGCCAACATTGCCCGCGCCCAGGCGCATGCCGACAAGAACGGGCTGAAGCTCAGGCCGCATATCAAGACGCACAAATTGCCCTACTGGGCGAAGAAGCAGGTGGCGGCCGGCGCCGTCGGCATCACCTGCCAGAAGATTGGCGAGGCCGAGGTGATGGCGGATGCCGGGCTGACCGATATTTTTCTTCCCTACAACATCCTTGGGCGCGCCAAGCTGGAGCGGCTTCTGGGGCTGCACGGGCGCGTCACCCTGTCGGTGACAGCGGACAGCATGGAGACGCTCGAAGGGCTGGCAACCACCTTCACCGATGCCGGTCATCGCTTGCAGGTGCTGGTCGAATGCGACACCGGCATGGGCCGCTGCGGCGTGCAGTCGGCTGATGAAGCGGTCGCGCTGGCAAGACAGATCGACAGAGCCGGCGGCCTCGCCTTCGGCGGACTGATGACCTACCCGGCCGCCGGGCGGGCAGCGGAGGCCGAAGCCTGGCTCACCGAGGCCAAGCAGGCACTTGCCGCGTCGGGCCTCGCCTGCGAACGCATCTCCAGCGGCGGCACGCCGGATATGTGGCGCTCCAGCGATACATCTGTTGTCACGGAGTATCGTCCAGGCACCTACATCTATCTCGACCGCTATCAGGTCGCCAAAGGCGTCGGCGGCCTCGACGACTGCGCGCTGACGGTGCTGTCGACGGTGGTCAGCCATCCCACAGCGACGCGCGCTATCCTCGATGCCGGGAGCAAGGCGCTGTCCAGCGATACGCTGGGTCTCGCCGATTTTGGCGAGTTGCTCGGCGTGTCGGGAGCGCGGGTGACGGGCCTGAGCGAGGAGCACGGCACCGTCACGCTTTCGGGCGACGGCAAGCTGCGCATCGGCGAGCGCGTGCGCGTCGTGCCCGACCATTGCTGCGTCGTCACAAACCTGTTCAACGAGGTCAATCTGGTCGACGGCGACAAGGTGCTGGAAACGCTCCCGGTGGCGGCGCGCGGAAGGATGGGGTGAGGGTCATCGTCAAGGCCAGCGAAACGCCGCAGTATCTTCAGCACGCCGGCGGGACAGCGCCCCCTCTGGCCTGCCGGCCATCTCCCCCTCAAGTGGGGAGATCAGCAGCTTCAGCGCCCCACTCACTGCTCAGAGATAGACGTTGGCGAAAGCGAAAATTACAGTCGACGCGCGTCAGTTGGCGGACCGCTCGGCCTGCCGTGCCGCAACCCTGCGCATGGCAATCACCCGGCGGCGGCGGATTTCGGTGCGCATCGCCATCAGGTGCAGCGCGAAGAACAGCACGGTAAAGCCGAGCGCCATCACCAGAAGCGGCCATAGCAGGCTGGAGTCGATGGTCGAACCGCCCATGCGGAACACCGAGGCCGGCTGATGCAGCGTGTTCCACCAGTCGACCGAGAACTTGATGATCGGGATGTTGATGAAGCCGACCAGCGTGATGATGGCGGCGGCCCAGGCGGCGCGGCTGGCATCGTCGAGCGCGCGGGTCAGCGCGATGATGCCGAGATACATCAGGAACAGCACGAAGACCGAGGTCAGCCGGGCATCCCAGACCCACCAGGTGCCCCACATCGGCTTGCCCCAGATCGAACCGGTGATCAGCGCCAGCGCGGTGAAGACGGCGCCGATGGGGGCTGCGGATTTCAGCGCGACATCTGCCAGCGGGTGCCGCCAGACAAGCGTGCCCAGCGCCGAGACCGCCATCAGCGTGTAGCACATCATGGCCAGCCAGGCGAAAGGCACGTGGATGTACATGATGCGGACGGTTATGCCCTGCTGGAAATCCTCAGGCGCGGCGAAGCTCATATAGAGCCCGACGGCGAGGATGAGTGTGGCGATCGTGGCCAGCCATGGCACGACCTTGTCCGCCAGCCCGACGAAGCGCGTCGGGTTGGCGAGATCCATCCAGCCGGTCAGGCGTGAAGTCGTGTCGCTCATGCGGTTCTACATAAACCGCCACGGCGTTCGGGGCAATCGAGCGGTGGTGTCGCAGACGCAATTGGGGCGGCCGTGCCTGTACTCTCACCTGGACCTATGGTCCGACAAGGGGAGGTCGGAGAAAGAAGCTCAGGCGGCTGCTTCCTGCTGTTGCAGCACGGTGCGGCTGAGGCGGCGAACCTCCTCGTCGTTGAGCAGGCCGCCGGCGCGCAGCAGGCTGGCAAAGCGGCCATTGCGCAGCGACAGCTCGGTGAAGCCGCCCATCTCGACCACCCTGCCCTTGTCCATGAACACGACCAGATCGGCGTCGCGAACGGTGGTCAGGCGGTGGGCGATGATGAAGGTCGTGCGGTCGCGGCGCAACTCGTCGATCGCTTCCTTGACGCGGTCCTCGGTCTCGACGTCGAGCGCGCTGGTCGCCTCGTCGAGCACCAGGATCGGTGCGTCCTTCAGCACGGCGCGGGCAATGGCGATGCGCTGACGCTCGCCGCCCGACAGCTGGCCGCCACGTTCGCCAACCACCGTGTCGTAGCCATTGCTCTTGGACAGGATGAAGTCCTGTGCGGCAGCCGCATTGGCGGCGGCATGGATCTCGTCATTGCTTGCATCGGCGCGGCCAACACGGATGTTGTCCTCGATCGAGCGGTTGAGCAGGCCGGCATCCTGGAATACGGTGGCGATCGAATGGCGCACCGACTTGCGGGTCACCGTGCGGGTGTCGATGCCGTCGATCAGGATACGGCCATGGGACGGCGAGAAGACACGCTGCAGCAGGTTGATGAGCGTGGTCTTGCCGGCGCCCGTCGGGCCTACGATGGCGACGGTCTGGCCCGCCTGCACCTCGAAGGACACGTCGTCGATGCCTTGGCCGGAATTGGCGAACTCAAAGCCGACATTCTCGAAGCGGACATGGCCGGTGACGTTGGCAAGATCGCGCAAGCCGTCCGGCTCGGCGGCATCAGCCGCGGAGTCCTCGAGGTGGTAGAAATCCTCAAGTTTGGCACGGGCCTCCGAAATCTGGTTCGCGAAAGCCGACATCTGGTCGAGGCGAGCGATCAGCATCGTGGCAAAACCGGTGAAGGCAATGACGTCGCCGACACCCAACTGACCATGAGTGACGAGATAGGAGCCGATCGACAACACGATCAGCATCGAGATTGCCGATGACAGACGGTGCAAGGCATTGGCCAGCGCCCACCAGTCGAGCACGGGGTTCTGCGCGTCGAGCAGGTTCTTGACGTAGCGGCGCAGCGTATCGGCCTCGTGGCCGAGGCGATTGTAGCTCTGCAGCACCGCAACGTTGCTGACCGAGTCGGTCACATGCGCGAACACCTTGTGGTAGTGACGCTCGACCGCAGCCTGGCCCGCCTTGGTGCGGCGCATGACCATCCGGCCGATGCCGACATAAAGCAGCCCGAGGCCAAGCAGCACCAGCGACATGCGCAGGTCCATGCTGATCGCGGTCGGAACCAGCAGCACGAGGGCGACAGCCGTGGACAGATGCTGGCGCATGAATTCGAGCCAAAGGCTGAACAGGGTTTCGACGGCGCGCAGCATCGTGTGCAGCGCATTGGAGGTGCCGTGCTGATGGTGCCAGGCGAGCGGCATGGTGATCACACGCTCGAAGGACTGGCACAGCACTTCGCTGCGCCGAGCATGGGCGAAGCGGTCAGCGCCGCGCGCCACCATGACGAAAGCAACGATGTTGAAGGCGCCGAGACCGGCCCACATGACCAGCGTGGTGAAGACAGAGCCACGCTCGGAGATGGCGCCGATGACGCGACCGAACATAATCGGCTCGAGAAGCGCTACGATGGCGAGAGCCACGTTGGCCGAACAGATCAACGCAACGCGTTTCCTGTCCGCGGCCAGATAACCGAGAGCTCGCCAGTAGATTTGCAGAAGGGTCACCCCAGTTACTCCGCCACGCTGTTTATTGTGCACTGCATCATTTTATTCGTACCGGTTGATACGTCGCAAAACAATGGCCGTGTACCCCTTCAGTTCCCTTAGAGCGAACAAAAGATGGCGACGTTCCGAAATCTGCCGTGATCACCTAACGGTTTGAGAAGACAGGTAAAATGTCAGGCATGCGGCGAAATCATGGCAGTTGGCAGGTGCTGCCATAATTTTAATCAGCAACAATGTCGGGCGGATGACTAAGGCCGCAATCGCCTTTTGCGAAGTATAGAGCGAAACAAAGCTGCAGGGCGCCCTTCCAGGTGAAGGGAGGCCAAACTCTCACTGCTCGTGGCGCCCCTGTCGGACGCCTCAAGCCTTTGATTTCATGCACTCCTCGGTGGCATGTCCTTCAATCGGCAGGCGGCAACGCCAGGCGGGACGGCCTCTCATCCCGCCGTGGCGGCAAAAGTCGCGCCCCGGATCCCAGGCTCGAGCGCATAGTTTTTGAGCAACATTGCATTAAGCCGGGATCCGGATGACCACCTCGGCAACTTCGCCGTCCTTCAGTTCGACTGCCGAAACCTTGGTCTTTGCCCCATTCACCTCCAGCGACACGGCCTTGGCCTTATTGTCGCGGATGACGCGAACCCTGAGTTCCGCTCCCAGCATTTTGAGATTTGCCGAGTACCCATTCCAGTGGCTCGGCAGCTTCGGCTTGAACTGGACACGTTTGCCGCGCCGTTCGATGCCCAGAATGCCCTCGACCGCAGCCCTGTAGAGCCAGCCGGCAGAGCCGGTGTACCAGGTCCAGCCCCCACGGCCGCCCTTGCCGTTGCCGGCATTGTCGTCGCCGGCATAGATATCGGCCGCCACGACATAGGGCTCGACACGATAGTGCTCGGCCGTGGCCTCGTCGGTCGCATGGTTGACGGGGTTCAGCATCGAGAAACAGCGATAGGCCTCGTCGACCTGTCCCATCTCGGCAAGCGCGATGACGAACCATGTGGCGGCGTGGGTGTACTGGCCGCCATTCTCGCGTACGCCGGGCGGATAGCTCTTGATGTAACCCGGATCCTTTTCCGTCTTTGAGAAGGGCGGCGTGAACAGCTTGACGATCTTCAGCTTGTCGTCGACGAGCAGCTTCGTTGCTTGCTCCATCGCGGTCGTCGACCGTGCCGGATCGCCCTCTCCCGAAAGCACGCTCCAGGACTGGGCGATCGAGTCGATCTTACACTCCTGCGAGTTGCGAGACCCCAAAGGGGTGCCGTCGTCGAAACTGCCGCGCCGGTACCATTCGCCGTCCCATGCGGTGCTCTCAAGCGCCCGCTTCAGAACATCGGCATGCTTTGCCCAGGCCTGTGCTCGCTTGGCGTCGCCCTCGGCCTTGGCGACGGGGGCGAAGTCGCCCAGCGTCTTCAGCAGGAACCAGCCGAGCCAGACGCTCTCGCCCTTGCCGTGCTCGCCGACGCGGTTCATGCCGTCGTTCCAGTCGCCGCCGAGGATCAGCGGCAGGCCCGCGGGGCTGCTGCGCTTGATGGCGAGATCGAGCGCACGCGCGCAATGGTCGTAGAGCGACGCTGTCTTCTTCGAGATTTCCGGGGTGAAGAAGGCATCGTGCTCGCCCTCGCCCAGCGGCTGTCCATCGATGAAGGCCAATTGCTCCTTCAGGATGGTGGCATCGCCGGTGACCAGCAAATAGCGCGCCGTGGCGTGGGCAAGCCAGACCACGTCGTCGGAGATCAACGTACGCACGCCAGCACCCGTGCGCGGCAGCCACCAGTGCTGCACGTCGCCTTCGGGGAACTGCCGCCGCGCCGCGTTGAGGATTTGGTCGCGCGCCAGTTGCGGGTCATGCGCCAGCAGCGCCAGCGTATCCTGCAACTGGTCGCGGAAGCCGAAGGCACCGCTGGCCTGATAGAAGGCGGAGCGGGCACGGATGCGGCAGGCCAGGCTCTGATAGGGCAGCCAGTGATTGACCATGGCGTCGAGCGCCTTGTCAGGCGTCTCGACCTGGATGGTGTCGAGAAAGCCGCGCCATTCGCGCTCATTGTCGGCCAGCCGCTGGTCGAAATCCTTGACCCGGTGCTCTTGCACCAGCGCGCTAGCCTCCTCGGCGGACTCGGCGTCGCCGAGCAGCCAGAGCAGCGTCACGTCGCCGCCAGCCGGAATCTCGACATCGCGGGCAATCGCCGCGCACGGATCGTCACCAGCCTCGACACGGCCAGACAGCGCCGCACCACTCAGCACCGCCTGGGGTAGCTCGCTGGAACCATGCCGGCCCAGGAACTCCGATCGGTCTGTTGTCACCGAATGGACGCCACCGTCGGCCGCGAGGAAAGCAACGCGCTCGCCGAAATCCAGCCCGTAGGGGTTTTGTGCCAGCAGCGCGCCGCTGGCGGCATCCCGCGACGGGACGATGGTTGCCGCCGTGCGCGACCGGTGCCCGCCGAGCACCCATTCGGCATAGGCATAGACACGCAGCCGCGCCGGCACCGAGCCGGAATTCTGGATGCGCAGCCGTGAGATCTTCAGCGGATCGACCGGATCGACGACATGGGTGAGATCCATCGACAATGGTCCGCGCTTCGAGCGGAAGGTCGAGAAACCCTGGCCATGCCAGGCCTCGTAGGTCATCGAGGGATCGCGCACCATGGCGGCGAGCGGCGAGAATGCCTTGCCGCTCGCCTGATCGTAGATATAGAAGCCCTCGCCCGGCCGGTTCGAGACCGGATCATTCGACCACGGCGTCAACTGGTAGTCGCGGCTGTTTCGGCTCCAGGTGAAGGCGGCGCCCTCGGCCGAGGTATGGAAGCCGAACGAGGCGTTGGAGACGACGTTGATCCACGGCTGCGGCGTCGTGCGCCGGCCGGCCAGGCGCACGACATAGTGCCGCCCGTCGCCGTCGAAACCGCCAAAGCCGTTCCACTGGCTGAGCCCGCTGCCATCGGCGCTGACATTTGCCACCGCCTGCGAGGCAGGAGCATGCGTCGTGGGTGTCGGCGACGGCAATTCACGCGGAATCGGCAATGCTGCCAGAGCGTCCCGCGCCTGCAGAGCCGCCGCCTCGGCGCGCTCGATCTGGTCGAAGATGGTGCCATTGCGCGTGTGCAGGACCACCCGGGCGACAGCGAGCAGCGTCTTGTAGGTGGTCTCGTCCATGAGGTCGCGGCGCACCGCGAAAATGTGCTGGCGCGGTCCGAGCTCCTTGCCGCGCAGGCGGCTGTTTTCGCACAGCGTCTCGACCGCCCGTTGCAGGTCCTGGACATAGGAGGACGCCTGCTCGTTGACGACGACGAAGTCGATCATCATGCCGCGGGTGCGCATATATTCCTGGAAACGCAGCGCCTGGGCAACGATTTCGAGATCGGCGACATCGCCGATCCTGACCAGGAAGATCGGGAAATCGCCGGAAATGCTTGTCGGCCACAGGCTCGACTGCTTGCCCAGCCCCGAGGCGATGGATTCGGCGGGAAGACGCAGGAACGGATCCGGATAGATCAGGTAGCGCGCCAGCTTCTGCACATTGGCGGCATCGGTCAGGCTGAGGCCCATATGGCGGGTCTGCACCTGGCTGCGCGTCCAGGCAAGCATGGCTTGGCGGGCAAAGCTCTCCGGATGGTCGAGGCGGGCGATGGCTTCGTCCAGCTCGGTGCGGCCAGCGCCGACGACGGTCCAGAAGGTCAGCGATATCTTCTTGTTGGCCGGCACGCGCACTTGGCGGCGCAGCGACGCGACGGGATCGAGCGTAAAGCCTGAATGGCCGCCCAGCCTGGCGCCCGGGTCGAAAGCGGCCGCATCGACGATGGTACGGCCACGGCCGATGAAGGCGCGCCTGTCGGTCTCGGCCTCGGCATCGCGCGCCGACCCGGACGGATCGGTGACGAAATGCACCATGGCGATATCGGGCTCGCTGGTCTCGCGCTTGCGCCGCGTGGCGAAGATCGCCGCGTTGTTCGCAGAGATTTCGGTTTCCACGAACATCTTCGAGAAGGCCGGATGCGCGTTGTCGGACGCCTCCAGGCCGAGCACCAGTTCGGCAAAGGAGGTCACTTCGATGTGACGGTCGGACGGACCGTCATTGTAGAGCGTGACCCGACGGCCCTCGCCATTGCCTTCCGAGATGACGATGCATTCGACCTCGGAGCGCAACGTGCCCACCGATTTGACGAAGCTCGCCTTGTCGTCGGAGAACAAGGTCTGCGCCTTTTCCTCGGCGGCGCGCTTCGGTTCGGCTGTAGCCGACCACCAGTCACCTGAGCCTGCGTCACGCAGGAAGATGTAGGAGCCGAGCCGGTCCTCGGTCGGATCCGGCTGCCAGCGTGTGACGGAGAGATCGCCCCAGCGGCTGTAGCCCGAGCCGGTCGCGGTGACCATCACCGAATAGCGGCCGTTCGACATGACGTTGGTCGACCGCAGCGACTGCAGCGGATTGAGCACGATGCGGGTGTCGGGGCTGTCGACTTCGGTCTCGTCCTTGGAGCGTTCGTCGGCCTCGGTCCTGACGGTCGCGGTCGGGATGTCGCGCGGCGCCCTCTCCTGCAGCAAGAGTTCGGCCGATTCGATGACCGGGTCGCTGTGGAAGCGGTCGCGCATGCGGCCTTCGAAGATGGCGTCGGCAACCGCCGCGATCGACATGCCCGAATGGTGGGCCATGTAGTTCTGGACGACGACATGATCCGTGCCTTCCGGCACGCGCTGCGGCGTGAAATCGACGGCATCGTAGTAACCGTGGCGGCCGAGCGCCCCGATCTCCCGCAATCGGGCGAGATTCAGCACGGCTTCACGCGGATTGAACTGGGCCGCCAGTATGGTGGCGTAAGGCGCGATCACCGTGTTCTGGCCAAGGCCGCGCTTCAGCCCGAGACCTGGAACGCCGAAATTGGTGTATTGGTAGGTCAGTTCGCGGTCGCGCGCATTGTAGGCGGCCTCCGAAATGCCCCACGGCACGTTCTTCTGGCGGCCGTACTGGATCTGGCGCTTGATGATCAGCTTGCTGGTCTGGTTGAGGATCGAGCCCTGCGGCTCCTTCATCACCAGCGGCGGCATCAGGTATTCGAACATCGAGCCGGACCAGGACATCAGGGCGCCCTGGAAACCGATTTCGACGATCGGCCGGCCAAGCCGGAACCAGTGCTCGGTCGGCAGGTCGCCCTTGGCGATGGCGAACAGGCTGGTCAGCCGCGCTTCGGAAGCCAGAAGGTCGTAGCAGCTTTCGTCGAGCTGGTGCTCCTCGACCCGGTAACCGATCGACAACAGCTTGCGCTCCGGCCGCATCAGGAAGGAGAAATCCATCTCGAAGGCGTAGCGGCGCGTGCGCTCGCGCAAGGTGAGCAGCTTGGCACGCAGCGCCTCGACGGCATTGTCGTCGCTGTGCGCGTCATGGACATGCGCTTCGCAGGTGGCTTCCAGCCTTGCCGCCCAGTCGACGATGACGTCGCTCTGGGGCGACACGGCCTCGGTATGGATGGCGGTGGCCAATTTGCGGATCTCGCCGGCCAGCACAGCCAGGTTGATGGTGCGGATCGACGCCATTTCGGGCTGCGCCTTGATGGTGTCGACAGCGCGCCGCATGCCGTCGAGACGGTCCGCGAGACGCTGGCGCAGCGGGCGCAACTGACGGCGGTCGTCGGGCAAATCATCGAGGCTTTCGCTGAGGATGGTGACCGTGTCGAGAATGCCTTCGAAATCGCCCTGGAGATGGACGGAGGGCGCTTCGGCCCATTCGGCGCAGGCCGCCGCCACCGCCACCAGATGGCCAGCGAGATTGCCGCTGTCGACAGCCGAGATGTAAAGCGGATAGAGCGGCTTCAGTGTCGTCGTGTCGTACCAGTTGAAGAGGTGGCCGCGCTCACGCGGCATGCCCTCGATCGTCGCCATGGTGGCGTCGATGCGGGTGATGGCGTCGGACAGGCTGATCCAGCCGAAATCGCGGGCGGAAACGACGGACAGCAGGTAGACACCGATATTGGTCGGCGAAGTGCGTGGCGCCACCACCGGCGCCGGGCTTTCCTGGAAATTATCGGGCGGCAGATGGTGGTGTTCTGCCGTCACGAAGCTTTCGAAATAGTGCCACGTGCGCCGCGCCACCGTGCGCAGCGTGTGGATGTCGGCCTGCGATATGCGCAGCCGATCCTCGGTTTCAGCCGAACGGCTGATCCAGCTGGCGATGGCCGGCGAGCCAATCCAGAACAGGGCGAAGAAGAAGGCCACGAAGGCGCCGGTCGAATCGGCCAGCACCGGAATGGCAAGGCCGACGAAGCCGATGATCACGGCGCCATACATCATGCCGTAATAGGAACCGACATCGTTGTCGCCCGCCTTGTGCGCCTGCGAGGCGGTGCGCCATTCCAAAAGGTTCTGGCGGCTGACAAACAGCCGGTAGAGCGTGCGCACGATGGCATCGCCCATCATCCAGGCGTTGTGCGCCATCAGCACGATCTTCAGCGCCACCATGGCGGTGCCGAAGGCGACGTCGCGTGCCAGGGCCGAGAAATGACCGCGCGGCGTCTGGTCGCCGCTCTTGGGCAGGATGGCGTTGACGATGTCGAATGTCGGCGCCATGAACAGGCTGAGGATCAGCAGGGCCTGCCATTGCGCGGCCTGCGTGAAGGGCAGCAGCGTCCAGCCGGCGATCGCCGCCATCACCCAGAAGATCGGCGTCAATGAGCGGCGCAGATTGTCGATCATCTTCCAGCGCGACAGCGCCGGCACGCCGGAGCGCGGATCGAGCATGAAGCCGAGCAGCTGCCAGTCGCCGCGCGCCCAGCGATGGTGGCGCGAGGCGTCGACCGAGTATCGGGTCGGATAGTCCTCGACCAGTTCGACGTCGGTGACCAGCGCCGCGCGCGCCAGCGCGCCTTCCAGCAGATCGTGGCTGAGGATGGTGTTTTCCTCGATGCGGCCCTGCAGCGCGGCCTCGAAGGCGTCGACATGATAGAGGCCCTTGCCGGTGAAGGACCCGTCGCCGAAGACGTCCTGATAGAGATCGGACACGGCAAAGACATAAGGGTCGAGGCCGCGATTGGCCGAAAACACCCGCTGGAAGAACGACGCATCGTCGCCCGATGTCAGCGACGCGGTGATGCGCGGCTGCAGGATCGCGTAGCCGGCGGTGACGACGCGCTTGCTGGCATCGAAATGCGGCCGGTTGAGCGGGTGGCAGAGCTTGCCCACGAGGGTGGCGACCGCGTCACGGGTGGTGCGCGTGTCGGCATCGAGCGTCATCACATGGACGACGTTCTCCGGCAGCGGCACGTCGAGCGGCAGGAACGTGGTGTCGCTGTCGCCGCGCAGCAGAAGATCGAGCTCGTGCAGCTTGCCGCGCTTGCGCTCCCAGCCCATCCAGGCCCCTTGCGCCGCGTTGAAAAGCCGGCGCCGGTGCAGGATGTAGAAACGGGGCGCGCCTTCGGAGGGATAGCGGGCGTTGAGACGAGCGATTTCGGTACGGGCGAATTCGAGGATTTCGGTGTCCGCCGCATCAATCTCGGTCTTCGAGTCTGGCCAGTCCGACAGCAGCGCGAAATGGATTTCATCGGCCGTGTTGGCGAGATGATGCACCTCGATGTTGCGGATGTTTTCCTCGACATCGTCGCGCGAGCCGATCAGCGACGGCACCACCACCAACGTGCGCGCCTCGGGCGGCACGCCGTGCCGGTAATCGTAGCCGACGAGGCGCGTCGGTTTCAGGAACAGCGATACGACCGTGTTGAAGAAGGCGAGCGCGCCCTCGCTGGCCGGCACGGCAAAAAGCGCCAGCATGAGGACGATCGAGGGCACCGACAGGCCAAGATTGGCAAGCGCGTTGCCGGACAGAACGAGAAGCAGCGCCGTCAGCGCAAACACGGGCACGACGATGCCGAGCCAGCCGGTCTTGCGGAAGGCACGCTTGACTGTCTGGCTGATGGTGGGCCGATAGCCGATCGCCTTCTCCAGCTCCAGCCGGCGTGGGCCGACGAGAAAGAAGCCGACATCGGTGTGGGCGGACCCGGTTAAAACGGCGTCGCCGTCACCATCGCTGGCGGCGTGGCCGGCCAACTCGATGGCCATCTCGGCAACGCGATATTCCGAAAGGTTCGAGCGGCGCGCCAATTCCTCGATCGCGGTCCGGTACTGATCGCGCGAGAAGAAGTCGAGCGCGGCGAAATCGGTGCGCTCGCGCAGCACGGTGTCGATGCGGCTGACGCCTTCGAACCACACCGTCCAGTCGACGTCGTTGATGAGGCGCAGGCCGCGGATGATGTTGCCCGTCGTCACATTGCCGCTGGACAGCGTGTGATGTTCGGAAATGATGATTTCCTCGGCATCGGAGCCGGTCTTTTCGAGCTCGCCTTCCAGCCATTCCAGAGCCTTGCCGGCATTCTGCGATCCATCGCGCAAGCGATAGAGCAGCTGGGTGGCGAAGGTGGTGTCCTGCGCGTGGGCGCTGAAGTTGGACAGGATCGACTGCCGGTCGGCGCTGTCGTCGGTGGCCAGGACCTTGTCGGCCACATCGTTGGCGATCTGGCGCATCTGGCGGGTGCGATTGACCCTGACGGCCAGCCGGCGGAGATTTTCGATCAGGACGAAGCGCAACAGCGAAGGCAGCGCCCAGAGTTCGCCGATCTTCAGCGGCTCGACCGACTGGAAACCCTGGACGATGGACTTGAACATCGTCGCCGAAACGGAACTGTCCGAATGCGCCACATAGGTCCAGGCCAGCGCCAGCGCGCGCGGCACAGTGCCGTTGTCAGGCAGTTTCAGCGTCGGCAACTGACGATAGAACCGGCGCGGCAGGTCGCGCTTGACCTGGAAAATGGTCTCTTCGACCAGGTAATTGTTGTCGAGCAGCCATTGTGCCGCCGGCGTGATCGTCTCGCCCCTCGCCTGCGCAGCATTGGTCGACCGGTAAACTTCCAAAATCTTCTTGGCGCTGTCCCGGATACGGGCCTGAAAATCAAAGGGCGTCAGGCCGAACAGGTCCGTGAGGTCGCCTTTTGCCAGGCTTTCGCCAAGCAGCCGAAGGCGCGCTTCGGGCAGGTAATTGGAACGGATCGGCTCTTCGGTAATGGCCGGGAAGCTTGCGCTTGTCTTCTCGATTTGGGCAGGATTCGTCTGAATATTCATTGAAAATTCCGTAAGCGGGCACTGAGCGGCGTCACCGCCACGGCAATGGCCCTAAAACCGGTTCAAATGCAATTGGTTGCATAAACCCCACTTGCCGAAAGTTTGTTTCCGCACCGCGACAGGGCGTCATCTCTCAGCAAGACTCAAAGACAAGCACCCTACTTCCCACCAAGCCAGATCGGCGGAGAGGATTCAGGCTTTTTCGTGATGCCGCCAGCAGCTTACGCTATATTTCGCCGGTACCGCGATCATGTTTGGAAACAAGCGTTAATCGTTGCCGGCGACGGCGCAGATCCGGATCACGAACAGCGTTGCCTCATGGGCGGGCTGGACAAGCAGGCCGGTGCTGACCGGACCGGACCGCAGCGTGTCGAGCGGCCCGAGGCGAACCGGTTCAGCGGCGGGCACGCTGACGTCGCCGTTCAAGCACAGGATCAGCGTTGTGCCGGCTTCAGTCCGGATTTCCACGGGGGCCGAAATCACCAGGCGTTCGACCGAATGCGTCATCCGGCTTCGGCGGGTCATGACATTGAGATCAGTGATCGGTCCGCCGATCAGCGCGGCCGAGGTCCGCACGTCGGCAGGGAAAGAAAACAGGGCAGTCGTCCTGTTTATGGATGTCGGCGGGTGGCCGGCAATCTCGAGGACGATGCCCTCGCCTTCGAGCACGGCAAGGGTGCGATCGATCCCGGCAAATTGCGAGAAAGGACCGCTCAATTCGACGCGCGCCATCGAGACGCGCCAGTCGAAATCGTCGAGCCCGGCACCAGTGGGCGAGACGGCGATTTCCGTCGTCACGCCGCCGCCGTTCTTCCACGGCATCGACCGGTATTCGGCTGCCCGCAGAACACGCATCGGCTCAACCAATCAGCCGAGAATGCCGGGCAAATTGAGCTGGTGCTCCTTGGCGCATTCGACGGCGATCTTGTAGCCGGCATCGGCGTGGCGCATGACACCGGTCGCCGGGTCGTTCCACAACACCCGCTCCAGGCGCCTGGCCGCTTCGCGCGTGCCGTCGGCGACGATCACCATGCCGGCGTGCTGCGAGAAACCCATGCCGACGCCGCCGCCATGGTGCAGCGACACCCAGGTGGCGCCGGACGCCGTGTTGAGCAATGCGTTGAGCAGCGGCCAGTCGGACACCGCGTCCGAGCCGTCTTTCATCGATTCCGTTTCGCGGTTCGGCGAAGCGACCGAGCCGGAATCGAGGTGATCGCGACCGATGACGACAGGCGCCTTCAACTCGCCCCTGGCCACCATCTCGTTGAAGGCGAGCCCGAGCCGATGCCGGTCGCCGAGGCCAACCCAGCAGATGCGCGCCGGCAGACCCTGGAAGGCAATGCGCTCACGCGCCATGTCGAGCCAGTTGTGCAGATGGGTGTTGCCGGGCGTCAGTTCGCGCACCTTGGCGTCGGTCTTGTAGATATCCTCCGGATCGCCCGACAGGGCCGCCCATCGAAAGGGGCCGATGCCGCGGCAGAACAGCGGACGGATATAGGCCGGCACGAAACCGGGGAAGGCGAAAGCGTTGTCGAACCCCTCCTCCTTGGCCACCTGGCGGATGTTGTTGCCATAGTCGAGCGTCGGCACGCCGGCGTTCCAGAACGCCACCATCGCCTCGACATGTTCGCGCATGGAGGCGCGGGCTGCCTTCTCGACTTCCTTGGGGTCGCTGACGCGCTTCTCGCGCCACTCGGCCATCGTCCAACCCTTCGGCAGGTAGCCATTGATGGGATCATGTGCCGAGGTCTGGTCGGTGACCATATTGGGGCGAATGCCACGCCTGAACATCTCCGGCACGATGTCGGCCGTATTGCCGAGCAGGCCGACCGACTTCGCCTCGCCGGCCTTGGTCCAGCGTTCGATCTTTTCCAGCGCCTCGTCGAGCGTGTCGGCGCGCTCGTCGACGTAGCGGGTGCGCAGGCGGAAATCGATCGAGTCCGGATTGCATTCGATCGCCAGGCAGCAGGCGCCGGCCATGACGGCGGCGAGCGGCTGGGCGCCACCCATGCCGCCGAGACCGCCGGTCAGGATCCATTTTCCCCGGAGATTGCCGCCATAGTGCTGGCGGCCGGCCTCGACGAAGGTCTCGTAGGTGCCCTGCACGATGCCTTGCGTGCCGATGTAGATCCACGAGCCGGCCGTCATCTGGCCGTACATCATCAAGCCCTTCTTATCGAGCTCGTTGAATTTTTCCCAATTCGCCCAGTGCGGCACCAGATTTGAGTTTGCGATCAGCACACGCGGCGCGTCCGGGTGGGTGCGGAAGACGCCGACCGGCTTGCCTGACTGCACCAGCAAAGTCTCGTCATCGGCCAGCGTCCTCAATGAGGCGACGATGCGGTCAAAGTCGTTCCAGGTGCGCGCCGCCCGGCCGATGCCGCCATAGACGACCAGCTCGTTGGGATTTTCTGCAACGTCCGGATCGAGATTGTTCATCAGCATGCGCAGCGGCGCTTCCGTCAGCCAGGAGCGCGCGCTGATTTCGGTGCCGCGCGGGCTGCGGACTTCGCGGATGTTGTGGCGAGGATTGTTCATGGCGTCACTCCATAAAAGGACCTAATGTCAGACACGCGCCCAGGATGTCGCGGTCTCGAGGATTTTCCGCAGCGTGGCGCGGATCGGTGCGGCAAACTCGGCATCGTAAGGCACTGGCCAGTTGTCCGGCGTACCCTTGCCATCGGGCTCGCGCATATAGCCGCGATTGGAAAGTTCCATCTGCAGCGCATGCACGCCTTGTTGCGGCTGGCCGAAATGGCGTGTAATCCAGCCGCCTTTGAAGCGGCCGTTGATGACAGAGGTTTCACCGGTTTCGGCCATGATCTGGCCGACCATCGCCTGCAGCGTCGGATCGGCGCTCCTGCCGTCATTGGTGCCGAGGTTGAAAACCGGCAGCGTGCCTTCAAACAGGCGCGGCAGCACTGAACGGATCGAGTGGCAGTCATAGAGGACGATCTTTTCGTGCAGGCCGCGCAACCGGTCGATTTCGGACTGCAGGGCGGCATGGTAGGGCACGAAGAATTTCTCGCGACGCTCGTCGATCTCCGACGGCCCCGGTTCTTCGCCCTCGCGATAGAGCGGATCGCCATCGAAAGTCTCGGTCGGGCAAAGGCCGGTCGTCGCCTGGCCGGGGTAAAGCGAGGCGCCGGAGGGATCGCGGTTGACGTCGATGACGGTGCGCGAGATCGCGGTGTGCACCACCGTCGCCCCGAGGCCGGCGGCAAAGTCATAGAGATTGTCGATCCACCAATCGCAATCGCGGCGGCCGAGCCAGGGCGAGACCAGCCGATTCTCAAGGCCGGCCAGGTCGATGCCGGTGTGCGGTAGCGACACCAGCAACGGGGCTGTGCCGGGCGTGACCGTCAGCCAGGGCGCGCTTGCCATCACATCGCTCCGGAAATCGACGGCAGAGCCACGCCGCCGGCGGCCTCGATGGCCGCACCGCTGCGCACCATGGCGATGGCTTTTTCCATATCGGGGTGGAAATGGCGGTCATTGTCGAGATGTGGCACTTCGGCCCGGACCAGCTTGCGCACTGCCTCAAGGGCATCGCTCGACGCCAACGGGGCATGGAAGTCGCAGCCTTGCGCCGCAGCCAGCAATTCGATGCCGATCACCGCGGTGGCGTTCTCGACCATGCCGATCAGCCGGCGCGCACCGTGCGCGGCCATCGAAACATGGTCTTCCTGGTTGGCCGATGTGGGAATCGAATCGACGCTGGCCGGATAGGCTTTCTGCTTGTTTTCCGAGACGAGAGCCGCCGCCGTCACCTGCGGGATCATGAAGCCGGAGTTCAGACCGGGCTTCGGCGTCAGGAAGGCCGGCATGCCCGAAAGTGCCGGATCGACAAGCATGGCAATGCGGCGTTCCGACAGCGAGCCGATCTCGCAGACCGCGAGCGCGATCATGTCGGCGGCGAAGGCCACCGGTTCGGCGTGAAAATTGCCGCCGGAAAGCGCGGTGTCATCCTCGGCGAAGATCAGCGGATTGTCGGTGACGCCATTGGCTTCGGTGCCCAGCGTGTCGGCCGCCTGGCGCAGCACGGTGAGTGCGGCGCCCATGACCTGCGGCTGGCAGCGCAGGCAATAGGGATCCTGCACGCGTTCGTCGCCAACCCGATGCGATTCACGGATGGCGCTGCCGGCCATCAGATTGCGCAGGGCGTCGGCCGTCTCGATCTGGCCGGGATGCTTTCTCAGCACATGGATGCGCGGATCGAAGGGGGCGTCAGAACCTTTTGCCGCGTCGGTCGATAGGGCACCAGCGACCAGCGCCGATTGATAGAGCACTTCGGCCTCGAACAAGGCGGCCAGCGCATAGGCGGTCGAAAACTGGGTGCCGTTGAGCAGCGCCAGGCCTTCCTTGGCGCCCAGTGTCACCGGCTCCAGTCCATGTGAGACGAAGGCGACCTTGGCCGGGAAACGGCCATGCGGGGTAAAACATTCGCCGACGCCGATCATCACCGCGGTCATGTGCGACAGCGGGGCAAGGTCCCCGGAGGCGCCGACCGAACCCTGCGCCGGCACCACCGGGATGACGTCGTTGGCCAGCATTGCTTCCAGCAATTCGATGGTTTGCGGCCTCACGCCGGACGCGCCCTGCGCCAGGCTGGCGAGCTTCAGCGCCATCATCAGCCTGCAGACAGCAACCGGCATCGGCTCGCCGACGCCGGCGGCGTGCGACAGAACGATGTTGCGCTGCAAGGTCTCGAGATCCTCGGCCGGGATGCGGACGCTGGCCAGTTTGCCGAAACCGGTGTTGATGCCATAGACCGGTTCGCCCTTGGCGACGATCCTGGCGACGGCCTCGGCGCTCGCCTTGATCTTTGGCCGGCAGGCGTTGTCCAGCTTGGGCACGGCGCCACGATAGATGGCGCGCCAGTCGGCCAGCGTCGCATTGCCGGGCTTCAGGGTCAGTTCGGTCATTGTCCTCTCCAGATGCGGGCATGCAGCGGGTTGAAGCCCATGCGGTAGACGAGTTCGGCGGGGCGCTCGATGTCCCAGATCGCCAGGTCGGCGGATTTTCCGACCTCGAGCGTGCCGGTTTCCCCCAGCAAACCAAGCGCGCGGGCGGCCTCGCGGGTGACGCCGGCAAGGCATTCATCGACGGTCAGGCCGAACAGGGTCGCGGCCATGTTCATGGTCAAAAGCAGTGAGGTCAGCGGCGAGGTGCCGGGATTGTTGTCGGTGGCGACAGCCATCCTGACGCCGTGCTGGCGAAACAGGCCGATCGGCGGCTTCTTGGTTTCGCGAATGAAATAGTAGGCGCCTGGCAGGATCGTCGCAACGGTCCCCGCCTTGGCCATCGCCGCTGCACCCGCCTCATCGGTGTATTCGAGATGGTCGGCCGACAGCGCGCCATAGCGGGCGGCGAGTTCGGCGCCATGCAGGTTGGACAGCTGGTCGGCATGGAGCTTGACCGGCAGGCCGGCCGCTTTGGCCGCATCGAAGACGCGCGCCATCTGTTCCGGCGAAAAGGCGATGCCCTCGCAGAAACCGTCGACAGCATCGGCCAGCCCCTCGGCGGCAACCGAAGGAAGAATCTCATTGGCGACCAGATCGACAAAAGCGTCCTTGTCGCCCTTGGCTTCCGGCGGCAGCGCGTGAGCGCCGAGGAAGGTCGTGCGGATCGTCACCGGCCGTTGCTCGCCTAGTTGGCGGGCGGCACGCAGCGACTTCTTCTCGTTTTCGAGGTCGAGGCCATAGCCGGACTTGATCTCGACGGTGGTCACGCCCTCGGCGATCAGCGCATCGAGGCGTGGCAGTGATTGAGTGACCAGTTCGCTCTCACTGGCGGCGCGCAGCGACTTGACCGAGGAGACAATGCCGCCGCCGGCCCGGGCGACCTCTTCATAAGTGGCGCCGGCCAGCCGCATCTCGAATTCGTTGGCGCGGTTGCCGGCATGGACCAGATGGGTGTGGCAGTCGATCAGGCCGGGTGTGATCCAGCGGCCCTCGCAATCGATCGTCTCGACGCCCTGGGCAAGTGTTGGGGGCAGCTCCGACTCGGGGCCGGCATAGACAATGCGGCCGTCACGCGAAGCGACCGCGCCGTGTTCGACGATGCCAAGTCCGGCAGACCCTTCGGCCATGGTCGCGAGCCGCGCATTGCGCCACAGACGAAGATCCCCTGCCCGGCTTTTGCTCTGTCCAGCCATCATCTTTTCCGTTTCAATCGATGACGATTATGTATATACATATCGAAGCGCACTGCAAGTGCCATCGTCGCATGAGAGACAGAGAACCGGAGAGAAAAGTGGCAGCGATCTTTGCGGAACAGGCGCTCCTTCCCAATGGCTGGCGCGATAATGTGCGGATCACCCTGGCCGAGGGACGCATTACAGCCGTTCAGCCTGGTGCCCCTGCGACAGCCGACGACGAACGCCACGCGATCCTGTTGCCCGGCATGCCCAATTTGCACAGCCACGCCTTCCAGCGCGGCATGGCCGGCCTTGCCGAGCTTCGCGGCCCCTCCGCCGACAGTTTCTGGAGCTGGCGAGAGGTGATGTACCGCTTCGCCCTGTCGATGACGCCCAATCAGGTCGAGGCGGTTGCAGCACAACTTTATGTCGAGATGCTGGAGGCCGGATTTTCGCGCGTCGGTGAATTTCACTACCTGCATCACGACCGCGATGGAAAACCCTACGCCAACCTCGCCGAGATGGCCGAGCGCATTGCGGCCGCGGCCGGCGAAACGGGTATCGGCCTGACGCTGCTGCCGGTGTTTTATGCGCACTCGTCTTTCGGCGGAGCCGTGCCAAACGAAGGCCAGCGGCGATTCATCAACGATGTGAATCGGTTCTCGCGGCTTGTTGAGAAATGCCGCGAATCGGTTCGTGCACTGAATCAGACTGTCGTCGGCGTCGCTCCGCACAGTTTGCGCGCCGCGACGCCGGAAGAACTGATTGAGGTGACTGCCATAGCGCCGGATGGGCCTATCCACATCCACATTGCCGAGCAGATGAAAGAGGTCGAGGATTGCCTTGCCTGGTCGGGCGCGCGGCCGGTCGAATTTCTGCTTGGGCATGCCAAGGTCGACAAGCGCTGGTGCCTGATCCACGCCACGCACATGACCGATGCGGAAGCCGTTGCCATGGCCAAAAGCGGCGCCATCGCCGGCCTCTGCCCGATCACCGAGGCCAATCTCGGCGACGGCACATTTGCCGCGCCGCTGTTCAGGGAACATGGCGGCCGCTTCGGGGTCGGCTCCGATTCCAACGTGCTCATCGGCCTGCCCGACGAGTTGCGCCAGCTCGAATATTCGCAGCGCCTCGCCCACCGCGCCCGCAATGTGCTGGCGGTCGCCGGCGGCTCGACCGGCCGTGCACTGTTCGACGCCGCGCTTGACGGTGGCGGCGTCGCCCTTGGCGCCGGCGCCTCGCAGATCGCCGCCGGCGCATCCGCCGATCTCGTCTCGCTCGATCCCAAAAGTCCCTCGCTGGCCGGCAAGAGCGGCGACGCGATCCTGGACGCCTGGATCTTCGCCAATGGCGGCAAGGTCGACTGCGTCTGGGTGCATGGCCGCAAACAGGTCAGCGGCGGCAGGCATGTGAAGCGAGAGGCCATCGCCGGGCGGTTTCGCAGCGTGATGACGGCGCTTTCGGCATGAGCATGGCCGACACAGTGGTAGCGGAAGGTGGCGGCTCGCTGCACCAGCGCATCCTGACCGACATTAGCGAGAAGATCACGTCCGGGGCCTGGGCGCCCGGCCATCGCATCCCGTTCGAGCACGAATTGAGCGTGCAATACAATTGCTCGCGCATGACGGTGAACAAGGCGCTGTCACAGCTTGCCAAGGCCGGGCTGATCGAACGCCGCCGCCGCTCAGGCAGCTTTGTGCGCCGGCCGCAGTCGCAAGCGGCGGTGCTGGAAATCCACGATATCCGCATCGAGGTCGAAGCGCTCGGTCTGCCCTATCGCTACGAGCGCGTGATGCGACACAAAAGGCGCAGCAGCGCCGGGGACCGCGCGCTGCTCGAGCTGGGCGTGGCCGGACCGGTGCTGGCGCTGGAGTGCGGGCATTTCGCCGGCGAGCGGCCGTTCGCGCATGAGCAGCGGCTGATCAACCTCACCGCCGTGCCTGAAGCAGCCGATGAGGAATTCCTGGCCATAGCGCCAGGGCCATGGCTGATCGGCCGCGTGCCGTGGAGCGAAGCCGAGCACCGGATTCGCGCTGTCGCCGCCGACAGGCATATAGCGGCCGCACTCGACATCGAAGCCGGCGCGCCATGCCTGGTGGTAGAGCGACGGACATGGAGCGCCGAACATCCGGTCACCCATGTGCGCTTTACCTACGCGGCCGAGAGCCACACGCTGGTGGCAAGGTTCAGGCCCTCGCAGGGGTGAGGCGTGTCCAGCCGCAGGCTGGCGAAAAGCCAACGATTTGGCTTTTCGAACGCCGAACGCCCGGAGCCATAGCGGAGGGCAGCGGCGCCGGGCCCCCCCCCCCCCCGGGGGGGGGCCCCCCCCCCCCCCCCGCCCCCCCCGACGCCCACTTCAACCTTCAGGGGTTACCAGAAACCGATGAACCTGTTTCGTACGATTGGTTTGACGCTGTTGTTCCTGCTGGCGACGCTGTCGTCTTCGGGCGCCGGCCAAGCCGATCTGCGCGGCATCATCGCCAAATTCGCCACGGCCAAGGGCTTTTCCGAGATCGGAGCCGTCGTCCACGAACTGGCTGCCGCCGGCGATCCGGCTGTAGAGCGGCCGCTTGCGGCACTTGCCGACGGCAACCTGTATGTCCGCAAGGCTGATTCCCTGGTGTTTGTCGGCAAGGAAGCGGGCGAAAGCGTCCAGCTTTCCGACCCGTTGAGCGGCGAGGCATCGGGCGAGGCGGCCAAGGACGGCATCACCAAGGTCAAGGTCAACAACACGCTGCGTCGCGTCATCCGAGATGCGTTGGGCACGCTGACGCTTGGCGCCAAGGATCCGGCCGTGCGCATTGCCGCCGCCGACACCATGTTCAAGACGCCCGACGCCGCAAACATCGGACCGCTCGACACGGCAATCGCCAGTGAGAGCGTGGCAAGCGTCAAGGCGCTGCTCGAACAGGCTCGTGCCGCCTCCGTTCTGGTCTCCGACCGGCCTGAAGCCGACAAGCTCGCTGCCATCGCGCTGATCGGGGCGCGGGGCGACCGCGACGCGGTTTCGTTGCTCACGTCTGTCGAGGTGAATTCCACCGACGCGGTCAGGCAAGCGGCGACAGCCGCGATCGCCAACATCAATTCGACGCTGGCCTTCTGGGATGCCGGCCAGAACATCTGGTACGGCATTTCGCTGGGCTCGGTGCTGCTGCTGGCGGCAATCGGCCTTGCCATCACCTTCGGCGTCATGGGCGTCATCAACATGGCGCATGGCGAGATGGTCATGCTCGGCGCCTACACGACCTTCGTCGTCCAGCAGGTGATCCGCACCTCCTTTCCCGGCCTGTTCGACTGGTCGCTGGTCATTGCGCTGCCGCTGGCTTTCCTCGTCGCGGCCCTAGTCGGCCTGATCATCGAGCGCGGCGTCATCCGTTTCCTCTATGGCCGGCCGCTTGAAACGCTGCTGGCGACATGGGGCGTCTCGCTGATCCTGCAACAGGCCGTGCGTTCGATCTTCGGGCCGACCAACCAGGAGGTGGGCAACCCCTCGTGGATGTCGGGCTCGTTCAATGTCGGACAGTTGGCGATCACCTGGAACCGCCTGTGGATCCTGGTTTTCGCGCTCGCTGTCTTCGGCATCCTGCTCTACGTGATGAAGCGCACGCCCTGGGGCCTGCAGATGCGCGCCGTCACCGCCAACCGGCGCATGGCCGCCTCGATGGGCATCAGGACGCCATGGGTAGACGCGCTGACTTTCGCGCTCGGCTCCGGCATTGCAGGCATTGCCGGTGTCGCGCTCAGCCAGATCGACAATGTCTCGCCCAATCTCGGTCGCGGCTACATCATCGACAGCTTCATGGTCGTCGTCTTCGGCGGTGTCGGCAATCTGTGGGGCACGCTGGTCGGCGCCTTCTCGCTTGGCATCGTCAACAAGTTTCTCGAGCCCTATGCGGGCGCGGTGCTCGGCAAGATCGTCGTGCTGGTGCTGATCATCCTGTTCATCCAGAAGCGCCCGCGCGGCCTGTTCGCGCTCAAGGGCAGGGCGGTGGAAGCATGATCACGGGACGCTTCTTTGCCGCCGGCGCGGACCGCCGCATCGCCATCACGATCTTCATCCTGCTGGCGGTGGCCGTCATCGTGCCGTTGCTCAACCTTGCGGTGTCTCCCACCAGCGCCTTCTACGTCCCATCCTACATCGTCGCGCTCACCGGCAAATATCTTTGTTATGCGCTGCTCGCCTTGGCGCTCGATCTTGTCTGGGGCTATTGCGGCATTCTCTCGCTCGGCCACGGCGCCTTCTTCGCGCTCGGCGGCTATGCGATGGGCATGTATCTGATGCGCCAGATCGGCTCGCGCGGCGTCTACGGCAACCCCATCTTGCCCGACTTCATGGTGTTCCTGAACTACAAGGAATTGCCGTGGTTCTGGTATGGCTTCGACCATTTCTGGTTCGCCGGCCTCATGGTGCTGGCGGTGCCTGGCCTGCTGGCTTTCGTCTTCGGCTGGTTCGCCTTCCGCAGCCGCGTCACCGGCGTTTATCTCTCGATCATCACACAGGCGATGACGTACGCGCTGCTGCTTGCCTTTTTTCGCAACGACATGGGGTTCGGCGGCAACAACGGCCTGACCGATTTCAAGGATATTCTCGGCTTCAACGTGCAGGCCGACGCGACGCGCTCGGCGCTGTTTGCCGCCAGCGCCGTGATGCTCGCGCTAGCCGTCTTCGTCACCTGGGCGATCGTCGGCTCCAAATACGGCAAGCTCCTGATGGCTGTGCGCGATGCCGAGAGCCGCACGCGCTTCCTCGGCTGGCGGGCGGAGAACGTAAAACTGTTCGCCTTCACCGTCTCGGCCGTCATGGCCGGCATAGCCGGCGCGCTCTACGTGCCGCAGGTCGGCATCATCAATCCGGGCGAGTTCGAGCCGGCCAATTCGATTGAAGTCGTCGTCTGGGCGGCTGTCGGCGGGCGAGGCACCATTGTCGGGCCGATCATCGGTGCGTTGCTGGTCAATGCCGGCAAATCTTGGTTCACCGGCGTGCTGCCGGAATTCTGGCTGTTTGCCTTGGGCGGGCTGTTCGTCGCCGTCACGCTTTTGCTGCCCAAGGGCATTATCGGCATGTGGGACAGCTGGCGCGGCAACGCCAGGGCGTTGCGGGCAGCTTCCGTCGCCGAGGAAGCCGGTAGCGACCCCGACGTCCCGCCGCCGGCGAAAATCGTTCGCAGCGAGGCGAGAAAGCCCGGCGACTGGTCCGCCAGCAACCCCGAGCCGCAGCCGGCGGAGTGAGCGACCATGTCAAAATCGAACACGATCCTTTATCTCGACGGCGTCTCGGTCTCCTTCGACGGCTTTCGCGCCATCAACAATCTGTCGCTGGTGCTCGACAAGGGCGAGATGCGCGCCATCATCGGCCCCAACGGCGCCGGCAAGACGACGATGATGGACATCGTCACCGGCAAGACGCGGCCCGACGAAGGCGACGTGTTCTTCGACGGCCAGGTCGATCTGACCAAGCATGATGAGGCCGAGATCGCCATGATGGGTATCGGCCGCAAGTTTCAGAAGCCGACCGTGTTCGAAAGCCACACGATCGAGGAAAACCTGATGCTGGCGCTGAAGGGGCCGCGCTCGATCTTTCCGGCGCTGTTCCATCGCCGCTCGGCCGCCGAGACGCGGCAGATCGATGATATCCTCGGCATCATCCGGCTTGGCGACAAGCGTGACGAACTGGCGGCCAATCTGAGCCATGGGCAAAAGCAGTGGCTCGAGATCGGCATGCTCTTGGCGCAGGACCCGAAACTGCTTCTGGTCGACGAACCGGTCGCCGGCATGACCGATGCCGAGACCGAGGAAACCGCGCGGCTGCTCAAGGATATTGCCCGCGACCATTCGGTCATCGTCGTCGAGCACGACATGCATTTCGTGCGCGAGCTCGGCGTCAAGGTCACCTGCCTGCATGAGGGCTCGGTGCTGAGTGAGGGCACACTCGATTTCGTGTCGGCCGACGAGCGTGTCGTCGAAGTCTATCTGGGGAGATGAGCATGGTTTGGCGGGTGCAGTTCCATCACTTCGATCTGTCGTTTCTGCGGTTCTGGAAAAGGCGCTGACATGCTCGAAGTTTCTAATGCCACGCTGCACTACGGCGCCGCCCAGGCGCTGCGCGGCGTGTCGCTGAAGGCGGGCGCCGGCAAGATCACCTGCGTGCTCGGCCGCAACGGCGTCGGCAAGACCAGTTTGATGAGATCGATCGTCGGCCATCACCGGCTGACGAGCGGAAGCGTTGCCTTCGAGGGGAAGGCGCTCGACCGGAGCGCGGCGTATGACCGCGCCCGGTCGGGCATCGCATTCGTACCGCAGGGCAGGGAGGTCTTTCCGCTGCTCACCGTGCGGGAGAACCTGGAATCAGGCTTCGCGCCGCTGAAACGGGCCGACCGCAACATTCCTGCACATGTCTTCGAATTGTTCCCGGTGCTGAAGCAGATGCTCGGCCGTCGCGGTGGCGATCTTTCCGGGGGCCAGCAGCAGCAGCTCGCCATCGGGAGGGCATTGGTGATGCGGCCGAAGCTGCTGGTGCTCGACGAGCCGACCGAAGGCATCCAGCCGTCGATCATCAAGGACATCGGCCGCGCCATCCGCTACCTGCGCGACCAAGCCGGCATCGCCGTGCTTTTGGTCGAACAATATCTCGATTTCTGCCGCGAACTCGCCGACGAGGTCAACATCATGGACCGGGGCGTGATCGTCCATACCGGTCCGGCGGAAGATCTGGACCGTGCCGATGTCCGGAAGTTCCTGACGGTGTAGAATCGCCGCCGCACTTCAGTTGACGATCCGAAGTCCTTGCCAAATCCAATATTTCTCCGGCCCTGCATCAGCGTCTCTGGTGCATCGGCAACTGCGTGCTAGTCTTTTCCTAGGCTTTTGTGAGTCGGCCGCTTCCGTACCAGTCTGGTTTATCGCAGATCGAGGCCGCGGCTATCACCGGCAAGTCTCACGCAAGCAAGGCTTCCTAGCTTCTCTCCTGCGATCTTTGTCGTTCAACGCGTTTGGGCACACAGGCTAAGGGACAGCCATGGAACGTTACGTCGAGGACTACCAGAAGCGGCGGCTTACCGAGCGCGTCGATATCATCACTGCCATCAACATCTTGAAGTCCCAAGGCTACGGCCATGACGACCTGATCGAGGAGATCACCAAGGTCTTCTATGTCGACCTGGATGCATTCAATGAAATCGTGATGGCGGCGTAGAGCAATTCTGGGAAAAGTGCGAAGCGCTTTCCCTGGATAATTGCATCAGACAACGGGTTAGAGCAGCTCGCCGTTTCCTTGAAACGGTGAAATGCTCTGGAAGTCGCACAGCTCATCGTGATCGTGGCTGCCACAGATGCGCGATCAGCCTGCGCGCCTGAACGGAGAGGCGGTGACGCGGTTGCGGCCACCGCGCTTGGCGTCGTAGAGCGCCTTGTCGGCGGTATTGAGCACCTTGTCGAAGCCGAGACCTTCCTTGGTGCCGAAAGCAAATCCGGCACTGACCGTGCATATCAGCGAGCCTGTCTCGGTTTCGATGCGGTGCGCGGCAAAAGCTGTCCGTATGGCCTCGGCGGTGGCCTCCACCGTTTCGGGCAAGGTCCGCTTCAGCACCAGCGCGAATTCCTCGCCGCCCATGCGCGCGGCGACGTCGCCCGGGCGGAGATTGCCGGCGAGTTCCCGTGCGAACACCTTCAGCACCTCATCGCCGGCGGCGTGGCCGAATTCGTCGTTGACGGCCTTGAAGTTGTCGAGATCGAAGACGACCACCGCCGTGAAGGCGCCGACCGGCGCATCGCCGTGCAGGTCGAACAGGGCGCGGCGGTTGAGCAGGCCGGTCAGCGGGTCGGTCAGGGCATTGTGGCGGTGATGCCGGGCCAGACGTCCCTGGTTCAGGGCCAGGGAAAGCGCCCCGATCCCGGTCATGCTGGCGATGACGATGATGAGGCTCAGTTCCTCGGCCCAGTTGCTTGGCGCATGTCCAAGGTCCAGCTTTCCATCCAAGGCTAGAACCATGGCGCAGAGAGCGAAGGATGCGGCCGTGGCGGAATAGAGCGCGGTGATACCGATCGTCAGGGCAGGGGCTTCGTCGCGGCCTTTCCAGTATTCGACCGCCGTTGCGAACAGAAGCAAGGCGGCGAAGGCATTTTCGAACATGAAGCCCAGCCCGTCATAGCCTAGAGCCATCGGAGGCAACGTCACGGCCAGCGAAATGGCGCTGCCAAGCACCGTTCGCGGCACTGGCGAGCCGCCGGTTCTGAACTGGTAGGCCGCGCCCAGCATTGTCGAGAAACCGAGCAGGAGGAAAGCCAGCGTGGCGATGCCGAGCAGGCGCCCGGGCATATCGATATAGGCGTCATAGACAAAAATATCGCCGACCACGAACACCAGACTGATCGCCCATGTCAGCAGGAATTTCTCCGAGCGAGCGGTCAGCCACATGCCAAACAATGTCAGGCTCAGGCAGGCAGCGGAAAAACCGACAGCCAGCAGAAGTGAAGTGTAGTCGAGCGACATGCCCCTCGTCCTTGCCCGCGGCGGCCCAAATCTGCGACTGGTTCGGCTGGATTCATGCAGCAAGGAGGTATCGATAAGGTTACGACGGTAGCGAAGATGCCATGATTCCGCTGCGTCAGGGCACCGGCTGACCCTGGTCCACTCGCTTCATCAGTGCCATGGCGCCGAACGGCGCGCGCACCTTGCCCTCGGTGATGAAGTAGACGAACACGTCGCGCGGCTTGACCGGCGCATCGGTGGCGGGGTCGGCGCGCCGCAGGTCGGCCGGCTGCTTGCCTTGCGCCCAAATCTTTACCCGCGCGGCCCATTCATCGAGGCCTTTCGGCGTGTAGCAGTCGGGATTGTCATCGCTGCCGGTCTGCAGCCGGGCGTAGACGAAATCACCGGTGACATCGGCGATGTCGGGATATTTGGCATGGTCGGCGTAAACGATCGCGGCCTTGTATTTTCGGGCAAGTGCTGCGAATTCCGGCACGACAAAACTGTCGTTGCGGACTTCGAGCGCATGGCGCAGCCCAACGCCGTCCTGCTTTTCCGGCAGCAGTTTCAAAAAGGCTTCGAAATCGTCCGGATCGAATTTCTTGGTCGGCGCGAACTGCCACAGGATCGGCCCGAGCTTTTCACCGAGCGCGGCAACACCCGAGTCGAGGAAGCGCATCATCGATTCGCCGGCCTCGCCGAGCACGCGCCGGTTGGTGACGAAGCGGTTGCCCTTTAGCGAGTACACGAAACCGTCCGGCGCCTCGTTGGCCCATTTAACGAAGGTCGGCTCCTTGAAGCTGGAATAGTAAGTGCCGTTGACCTCGATGCTCGGCACCTGGCGAGTGGCGTAGTTCAGCTGCTTGGCCTTGGGAAGCTTGTCGGGATAGAAGGACGTATCCCAGGGCTCGAAGGTCCAGCCGCCCATGCCGGCGCGGATTGTTCCCGATGTGCTCATTGTCATCCTCCCAGTGCTGAAAAAATCAGGCCGCGGTGGTCTCATCGACGACTTTTGCCATGTCGACGAGCACCCATCCCGGCCGGTAGGGATTGGGCCGGCGACCCGTTTCGTGGAAACCGTAGGCCAGATAGAGCGCGATGTTCCGCTCCATCCTGGCGTTGGTGTAAAGCCGCACCTCGGGCAAGCGCCACAGCCGCGTCTGTTCGTCCGCGTGTTTGAGCAACGCAATACCGAAGCCTTTGCCCTGAAAGTCAGGAGAGACCGCGACGGAGAAGATCATCGCGTGATCGTCGTGCCGTTCCAGTGTGAGTACTCCGGCAATTTCGCTGCCGCTTTCCAACACCCACACCTCGCCGCGCGCGATGCGCGGCGTATAGTCTTCGGTGACTGGGATCGGCGGTGCGCCTAACAGTGCAGTGTAAGGCGCATAGGCCGCTTCCGTCAGCGAGACGACAGTTTGGAGATCACCGGCAAGCGCTCTTCTGATTTTCATTCAAAAGCTCTCCAGGCGCCAACCGGTCCGATCACTCCGCCGCTTCGCGCTTGCCTCCGGGGCGCCGCTCCAGAAGCTCCTTGAGGAACTGGCCGGTGTAGCTGCGCTTCTCGCGCACGATTGCTTCCGGCGTGCCGGAGGCAACCAGTTCGCCGCCGCCGTCGCCGCCTTCGGGGCCGAGGTCGAGCACCCAGTCGGCGGTCTTGATCACTTCGAGATTGTGCTCGATGACCACCACCGTGTTGCCCTGGTCGACCAGTTCATGCAGCACTTCCAACAGCTTGGCGACGTCGTGGAAATGCAGCCCGGTGGTCGGCTCGTCGAGGATATAGAGCGTCTTGCCAGTTGCCTTGCGCGACAGTTCCTTGGCGAGCTTGATGCGCTGCGCCTCGCCGCCGGACAGCGTCGTCGCCTGCTGGCCGATGTGGATGTAGCCGAGGCCGACCTGCTTCAGCGTTTCGAGCTTGTCGCGCACGCCGGGCACGGCGGCGAAGAAGTCGACGCCTTCCTCGACCGTCATGTCGAGCACGTCGGCGATCGACTTGCCCTTGAACACGACGTCGAGGGTCTCTCTGTTGTAGCGCTTGCCGTGACAGACGTCGCAGGTGACGTAGACGTCGGGCAAAAAGTGCATCTCGATCTTGATGACGCCGTCGCCCTGGCAGGCCTCGCAGCGGCCGCCCTTCACGTTGAAGGAGAAGCGTCCCGGCTGGTAGCCGCGCGCCTTGGCTTCGGGCAGCCCAGCGAACCAGTCGCGGATCGGCGTGAAGGCGCCGGTATAGGTGGCGGGGTTCGAACGCGGTGTCCTGCCGATCGGCGACTGGTCGATGTCGATGACCTTGTCGAGGAATTCGAGACCCTCGATGCGGTCGTGTTCGGCCGGATGTTCGCGCGAGCCCATGATGCGGCGCGACGCGGCCTTGAACAGCGTCTCGATGAGGAAGGTCGACTTGCCGCCGCCCGACACGCCGGTCACGGCGGTGAAGGTGCCGAGCGGGATTTCTGCGGTGACGTTCTTCAAATTGTTGCCGCGCGCGCCGACGATTTTCAGGCGCCGGTTCTTCTTCGCCTCGCGCCTGACACCAGGCGTCGCCACTTCGAGCGCACCGGACAGGTATTTGCCGGTGATCGAATTGGGATTGGCCATGACCTGCTGCGGCGTGCCCTGGGCGATGATCTCGCCACCATGGATTCCGGCGGCCGGGCCCATGTCGACGACATAGTCGGCATGCAGGATGGCATCCTCGTCATGCTCGACGACGATCACCGTGTTGCCGATGTCGCGCAGATGCTTCAGCGTATCGAGCAGACGGGCATTGTCGCGCTGGTGCAGGCCGATCGATGGCTCGTCCAGCACATAGAGCACACCGGTAAGACCCGAGCCGATCTGCGACGCCAGCCGGATGCGCTGGCTCTCGCCGCCCGACAGCGTGCCGGAATTGCGCGACAGCGTCAGATAGTCGAGCCCGACATCGTTGAGGAAGCGCAGCCGCTCGCGGATCTCCTTCAAGACCCGCACCGCGATCTCGTTCTGCTTGTCGTTGAGCGACGCTGGCAGGTCGGTGAACCACTGGTCGGCCTTGCGGATGGAAAGCTCGGTGACTTCGCCGATGTGCTTGCCGGCGATTTTCACCGCCAGCGACTCGGGCTTCAGCCGATAGCCCTTGCAGACCGGGCAGGGCGTCGCCGACATGAAGCGCTCGATTTCTTCGCGCATCCAGGCGGATTCGGTCTCTTTCCAGCGCCGCTCGAGATTGGGAATGACGCCTTCAAAGGTCTTGGTGGTCTTGTAGGAGCGCAGGCCGTCATCATACTGGAAGGTGATTTCGCGCTCGCCCGTGCCGTGCAGGATGGCTTCCTTGGCCTCTTCGGACAAATCCTTGAACTTGTCGCCAAGCTTGAAGCCATAAGCCTTGCCCAGCGCTTCCAGCGTCTGCGCGTAATAGGGCGAGGTCGACTTCGCCCACGGGCTGACGGCGCCGTCGCGCAGCGAGATGTTCTCGTCCGGCACGATCAGATTGCCGTCGATGGCGCGCTGGCTGCCGAGACCGTCGCAGGTCGGGCAGGCGCCGAACGGGTTGTTGAACGAGAACAGCCGCGGTTCGATTTCCGGAATGGTGAAGCCGGAGACCGGGCAAGCGAACTTTTCCGAGAACAGGATGCGCTCATGCGTCTCGTTCTTCGACTTGTTGACCGAATCCTCGCCGGTCTGGCTGGCATCGAGCGGCTTGTCGGCGAATTCGGCGACCGCCAGCCCATCGGCCAGCTTCAGGGCGGTCTCGATGGAATCGGCAAGCCGCGTCGCCAGATCGCCGCGCACGACGATGCGGTCGACGACGACGTCGAGGTCATGCTTGTACTTCTTGTCCAGCGCCGGCACGTCGGCGATTTCGTAGAAGACGCCATCGACCTTGACGCGCTGAAAGCCCTTTTTTTGCAACTCCAGCAATTCCTTGCGGTATTCGCCTTTGCGGCCGCGCACCATCGGCGCCAGGATGAACAGCCGCGTGCCTTCCTCGACCGCCAGCACGCGGTCGACCATCTGCGAAACCGTCTGGCTCTCGATCGGCAGGCCGGTGGCCGGCGAATAGGGGATGCCGACGCGCGCAAAAAGCAGCCGCATATAGTCGTAGATCTCGGTGACGGTGCCGACGGTCGAACGCGGGTTCTTCGAGGTGGTCTTCTGCTCGATGGAGATGGCGGGCGACAGGCCGTCGATCTGGTCGACGTCAGGCTTCTGCATCATCTCAAGGAATTGCCGCGCGTAGGCCGACAGGCTTTCGACGTAGCGGCGCTGGCCTTCGGCATAGATCGTGTCGAAGGCAAGCGATGACTTGCCGGACCCCGACAGGCCGGTCATGACAATCAGGCTGTCACGCGGCAAGTCGAGATCGACATTCTTCAGATTGTGTTCGCGCGCCCCGCGAATGGAAAGATATTTATGGTCGGCCATAGCCGGTCGCCGCCTCAGAATCTGGAATTTCCTGGAATGGCGGGTTTTCCCGGCCATCCCCTATGTAGGTAGTTTTGCCGCCACGTCGAGAGACGCCACAATTCCCGACCAAAGCGTTTAACCGTCTTTCGCGTGAACGGGCAAGCGGAAAGAACAAAGGCCGAACACGCTCCTGACAAAGCTGTGCAAAAGCTGACCTGCACGTAACCTTCCGGCGATCACATTTTTCGGTAACCGGCTATTGATGGTTGACGCCACCAGCTGACGGGAGCAGTCTCCAGCAGTCAACGAAGACGGCCGTCTTTCGATGGCCTCGCCGCCCAAAGGCGGCCTGCGAGACGCCGCAGGCATTTGCGATTTGTGCTTCGTGACGACAACGTCGCAATGGACAAAGGAGCGGAGCTATGACGCCACCGGATCGTCCCATAGGGTTCCAGTTGTTACTGGAGCGGCGGCAGGCATAAGTGCCAGGGTTTAGCGTTTTCGCCACCCGACAAACCGTGACCTGCCATATCCCCGTAAAAATCAGAGACTGTTAGTCGGATCGTCGGTTGAACGCCGCGTTGCATCCGAAATCAAATGCCGGCAGTACACTCCCGGTAGAGATTGGATTTGAGATCCAAAAAGGCCCCGTCCGTTTGCGCAAAGCACGGCGGGGCCGTTTTCATGTGCGGATTGTCTGTTGGCGACAGGCGCAACGCAGCACGCGCCGACAGACTGTCAGTGGCGCGGCGGCCCGATCGAGCCGGCGCCGACATCGACGGTGATGCTGCCGGAAATCCTGACATCCGTATCGCCGATCTTGAACTGGCCGTTGCCGTTGCCGGGAAACGCGTCGTCGGGCTCCGGAGCCGGCTTGGCGATGCGGTAGTCACCGGTTACGCCGGGCAGGGCGCCTTTTTGCGTTGACGGCGAACTGTCTTCGGCAAGTGCCGCGCCGCTGATGAGGCCCGCAATGGCGAGCGCTACAACGGCGATGACGCGGTGCAATGATCTGGACTGATGAGTGTCGGTCATCCCAAGACTATAGTGGCGCGCCGCCGATGGAACCAGACCGGCATCGTCAAATCTTCGACAGCCGGACGGACTCCGATCCGGCCCTGGCTCACGCCGCCTTTTTTCGCGTGTCGAAAACATGGTCGACGATGCCCCATGCCTGGGCCTCGCGGGCGGTCATGAAGTGGTCGCGGTCCAGCGTGCGCTCGACCTCTTCATAGCTGCGGCCGCAATGCTGCGCGTAGAGTTCGGCCATGTGCCGTTTCGTCCGGCCGATGCGCTCGGCATGGCGCTGGATGTCGGAGGCCTGGCCCTGGAACCCGCCCAGCGGCTGATGCAGCAGGATGGTGGCGTTCGGCAGCGAGATCCGGCGCCCCGGTGCGCCTGCCATCAGCAGGAACGAGCCCATCGATGCGGCAAACCCCATGCATACGGTCGACACCGGGCAGCTGATGTATTGCATTGTGTCGTAGATGGCGAAGCCGCTGGTGACCACGCCGCCCGGCGAGTTGATGTAGAGCGAGATCTCCTTGTCGGGATTGTCCGATTCCAGCGACAGAAGCTGCGCGCAGACCAACGCCGAGATGTCGTCGTTGATCTCACCGTTGATGAAGACGATGCGCTCGCGCAGCAGTCGTGAAAAGATGTCGAAGGCGCGTTCGCCGCGGCTCGATTGCTCGATCACCATCGGAACCAGATTGGCAACACCGCTCATTGTCTCTCTCCGTCTGTTTGTTTTCAGGCCGCGCGCAGCAGGAGGCGAGGCGTGTTTGCGGCGATTGGCTTAGGTGACCTGTTTGCATCGAGCGAAAGCCGGCAGCCGGCGCCTGCCATGGCGACGGCAGGCATGGCCTTGCGGGCAAAGCCGTCATGGACGATGCGCAGATGCGTGCCGCCGGAAACGGTGCGCGCAAGCGTAAAAGTGACGGTACTGTCAAGCGGATCCTGCCGCGCGCCATCGCCTGGCTGCGAGCGCTCCCGCCAGGAATAGCGCAACAGGCGTTCGGGCTCGGCGTCGAGGATTTCGCAATCGATCGGCGCATCCGGTCCGGCGAGGGCAAAACGGTTGCCCATCTCGGGTCTGATGTCGTTCGGCATCATCCAGGCGGCGAGCAATTCCGGTACGGTCAGGGCCCGCCAGACCTTTTCCGGCGGCTCGGCAAGCTCGTACTCGAATTCGAGCGCATCCGCGGCGTCGCTTTGGCCCGCGTTGGTCGTTGATCCCGCCTTCTTCATTGATCCATGTCCTTCAAAACCGCCTTCAGCCTTTCGATGCGCTCCGGCCAGAAGGTCCGGTAGCGTTCGATCCAGGAGAGCAAGGGGGCGAGCCCCTGCGGATCGGCGCGGTAATAGGCGTTGCGGCCGGCTCGCCGCTCGACCACCAGCCCGGCCCCACGCAGCACCGCCAGATGCTGCGACACCGCGGGCTGCGACACCGTCATCCCGGTGCGCAATTCCGACACGCTCATCTCGCCGGCGGCCAGCCGCTCAAAGACGGCGCGGCGCGTCGGGTCGGCCAGTGCCCGGAAAATCTCTGCTTCGATCATGCCAAAAGCATAAGTGAATACTTATTGATTTGGCAAGCGGTCTTTTCAAACCCATATGAGCGGCTTCGGCATTGCTGCCATTCCTTGACAATAAGCAGCGATGCGGATAAGAACGAAAAGGGAACAAAAACCTTGTGGGTAAAGGCAGCCATGGCAAGCGGCGATCGCCTGCAGCCTGTAAGGTGCTGCGACAAAAATTTGTTTCGGATGAGCGCGGAGAAATATCATGGCGGGTAGCGTCAACAAGGTCATTCTGGTCGGCAATCTCGGCGCGGATCCCGAAATCCGTCGCCTGAATTCGGGTGAACCGGTCGTCAACATCCGCATCGCCACATCGGAAAGCTGGCGCGACAAGAATTCCGGCGAACGCAAGGAAAAAACCGAGTGGCACAACGTCGTCATCTTCAATGAGGGCATCGCCAAGGTGGCGGAGCAGTATCTGAAGAAGGGCATGAAGGTCTATGTCGAGGGCCAGTTGCAGACGCGCAAATGGCAGGACCAGACCGGTGCCGACAAGTACACGACGGAAGTCGTGCTGCAGAAATTCCGCGGTGAGCTGCAGATGCTCGACGCACGCGGACAGGGCGAGGGCGGTCAGGTCGGCGGCTATACCGGTGGCGGCAGCAGCCGTGGTTCCGATTTCGGTCAGTCCAGCCCGAGCGAAGGCTTCAATCGCGGCGGCGGCGGTGCCAAGAGCGGCGGCGGTGGCGGTTCGTCGCGCGAATTGGATGACGAAATCCCGTTCTGATCGCAACAGTTATGTCAGACACAGTGCCCCGAGAGTCATTCATGGACTTTCGGGGTTTTGCATCGTGATTGAGGCTGACCGGGCCGATCAAGGAAATACGGTGAAAGGACGAGTTCGGTGAAAGCACGCGTAAAGTGGGTCGAGGAGCGCACCTTCGTCGGGGAATCCGGCAGCGGTCACAAGGTCGTGCTCGGAACAGCGCACGGATCGGAAGGCAAGACGCCGGGTCCAAGCCCGATGGAGCTGGTGCTGATCGGCACCGGTGGCTGTTCGGCCTATGATGTCGTGCATATCCTCGAAAAAGGCCGCGAGGCGGTCGAGGACTGCGTCGTCGAACTCGACTCCGACCGGGCCGAAACCGAGCCCAGGGTTTTTACACGCATCCATATGCATTTCGTCGTCAAGGGCAGGGCACTCTCCAGCGACAAGGTGAAACGCGCGATCGACCTTTCGATCGAAAAATATTGCTCGGCGTCTGCGATGCTGGCCAAGACCGCGACGATTACCCACGATTTCGAAGTGATCGACACGACGGTGAAATAGGGCCGGCTTCGGCGGCAGCTCGTCGCGTTACCCCGCCATCAGCGCCTTGATGCCGTCGGCCACGAATTGCACGGCCAGTGCCGCCAGGATGACGCCAAGCAGCCGGGTCAGGATCGAACGACCAGTCTGGCCGAGGATGCGGTCGATGCGTTCCGACAGCACGAACACCAGATAGGTGATGGCGAGGCAGACGAAGATGATGCCGACCAGGGCTGCCTGCGCGGCAAATCCCTGAAATGAACCGGAAAGCAGCACCGTCGCCGAAATCGCGCCGGGGCCGGCGATCAGCGGGATCGCCAGCGGGAAGGCGGCGATGTTGTGGATCATGTCCTTGGTGATGGCGACGTCGCCGATCTTCTCCTTACGGTCCTGCCGGCGCTCGAACACCATCTCGAAGGCGATGAAGAACAGCAGGAAACCGCCGGCGACGCGGAAGGCCGGCAACGTTATGCCGAACACCGACAGGATCGATGCGCCGGCAACTGCAAACAACGCCATCACCAGGAAGCCGATGATCGAGGCACGGACGGAAACCTGCTGGCGCTCCTCGCGGTTCATGCCGCGCGTTACGGCCAGGAACAGCGGCGCCAGGCCAGGCGGATCGATGGTCACGAGAATGGTGACGAAGGCGTTGAACAGGCTGTCGAAACTCGGCATCTCTGACCCTCCCGCCGGGCCGTGCCCGGACAGAATATTGGTAGAGCAAAGCCCGGTCGGTGGGAACTGTCAGCGGGAAAGTGGTTGATGCCGGCGCAAAGGATCGCGACGCTTTTATTCTGGGCTGCTGCTGCATTCCTCGGCGATCAAACCTCTCGGCGCGCCAGGAACTCGACTTCCAGCCGCCATGTCGCGCCATTGTCTTGCGAGCGTTCGCCCAGCCATCGGAAGGAGTTTTCGGTGATGCGTGAAAAGCTCCAGCGTACTGAACTGCCGGTGCCGTCGGCGCCCACTTGCATGATCGTGTCGCCCTCGGCGCGACCGAGCTGGCGGCTGTAATACTGGTTGCGCGGATCGCTCCAGAAGATGTGCCAGGCATCCGCGCCGGGGTCGTAGACGCGCAACGTCGTGCCGTAGAACGTCCAGGCGCCGAGCGAAGGCGAAGGGCCGGCGTCGCGCGCGGGCAGGATCCAGACGTCCTGGATCGCCCGGCCTTCGAGCGCCCAGCCGAAATGCACCTCGCCACGCCCGGTCAGCACCGTGCCGTCCTCGAGATGGCGCGAGGCGTCGAACGCCCAGGCGCCGGCGAAGCGCCCGTAAAGGTTCAGCTTTTCGGCGAGTCCGTCGATAGGTCCGGGGCTGTGCAAGGCTTCGGCAAAGGAGGATTGGTCAAACATGGTTCAGCTCTCTTCTTGTCAGGAGACCGGGAAGGGTAGGCGGTGAAGGGGTTCTGGGCTTGGGAAAAATTGCTATATTTCGGCCATGACAGCGACCACACATATTCTCGCCTCCGGACCTGGCTGGCACGTGACGGATGTCATCTGCACGGCCGGTGCCGGCGACCGGCCGTTCGAGGAAGCACATCAGGATTTCTGCGTGGCTGCCGTCACCAGCGGCACGTTCCGCTACCGTGCGCAACAAGGCACGGCGATGCTGGCGCCCGGCGCGCTCCTGCTCGGCAATCCCGGCACATGCTACGAATGCGGGCATGAGCATGGCGGCGGCGACCGTTGCCTGTCGTTTCATTTCGGACCGTCTTACATGGAGCGGGTCGTGGCCGGCGTGCCGGGCGCCAGGAAGCTGGCCTTCGCCACGCCGCGCCTGCCGCCTTTGCCGGTGCTGGCGCCACTGCTGGCCGAGGCGGAAGCCGCGCGCGAGACTGCTGACATGGATGCCTTCGAGGAACTTTCCCTGCGCATGGCCGGTGCCGCCGCGACGATTGCCACCGGAGCCACGCATGTCAGGCGCGCGCCGAGCCGCCGCGATCAGAAACGGGTAGCCGAGGCAGTGCGGCGGATCGAACTGGACGCCGATGGGCCGGTCTCGCTTTCAGCGCTTGCGGATGAGACTGCGACCAGTCCGTATCATTTCCTGCGCATTTTCCGGCAGGTCGCGGGCATGACGCCCTATCAGTTCTTGCTCAAGACGCGGCTGCACAGGGCAGCGGTGCGGCTGCAGATGTCGGATGATGCGGTCTCGGCGATCGCCTTCGGGGCCGGCTTCAACGACCTGTCGACCTTCAACCGCCGGTTTCGTCGTGTCATGGGCGAAACGCCCGGTAAGTATCGCGCCCGCCGTGGCGCTATGGGCCTTCGCGTCTCGTGAATCGGCTCAGGTGCTCGCAAGGGCAGCCACAGGGTCCAATCCATCGCGCTCGTGGCTTTTGCTCGGGGAAAACGTCCATTGCAGGCTTTTGCGTCGATGGCGGCGAAACCGCCTTGGCCATATCGTCGCAATCAGTGGTATCCATTTGAAATTACCACCAAAAATGACACTGGAAAAGTGCTGGGAATGTTGGAGTTTCAGCCTTGCTTCCTATATAAGCACCAAGTGATTCCTGATTAGATTGTGATCCGATTTGACCGACCAGAAGACACCGCGCGGCGCCGACGGCGGCCCCACCGGCATCGAGCCGATATCCATCGTCGAGGAGATGCAGCGCTCCTATCTCGATTACGCCATGAGCGTCATCGTCAGCCGTGCGTTGCCGGACGTGCGCGACGGCCTCAAGCCGGTGCATCGCCGCATTCTCTTCGCCGCCCATGAGAGCGGTTACCACTGGAACCGCAAATATGTGAAGTCGGCGCGTCCTGTCGCCGACGTGATGGGTAAATACCATCCGCATGGCGACGCCTCCATCTATGATGCCTTGGTGCGCATGGCACAGGACTGGTCGCTGCGCGTTCCGTTGATCGACGGGCAGGGCAATTTCGGCTCGATCGACGGCGATCCGCCTGCGGCGATGCGCTACACGGAAGCGCGCCTGACCAAGGTCGCGCACGAGCTCCTGGAGGATATCGACAAGGATACCGTCGATTTCCAGGACACTTATGACGCGTCGGGCAGCGAACCGAAGGTTCTGCCGGCACGGTTTCCCAACCTTTTGGTCAACGGCTCGGGCGGCATCGCCGTCGGCATGGCGACCAACATCCCGCCGCACAATCTCAGCGAAATCTGCAACGGCGCCATTGCCCTAATCGACAATCCGGCGATCGACCTGCCGGCGTTGATGGAGATCATTCCGGGACCGGATTTCCCGACCGGCGGCATCGTGCTTGGCCGTTCGGGCATCTACAACGCCTATTCGACCGGCCGTGGCTCCATCGTCATGCGCGGCAAGGTCAACATCGAACAGCGCGGCAATGACCGCGAGTCGATCATCATCACCGAAGTTCCCTACCAGGTGAACAAGTCGTCGATGATCGAGAAGATGGCTGAACTGGTGCGCGACAAGCGCATCGAGGGCATTTCCGATATCCGCGACGAGAGCGACCGCCAGGGCTACCGCGTCGTCATCGAGTTGAAGCGCGACGCCGTTGCCGACGTCATCCTCAACCAGCTCTATCGCTTCACGCCGCTGCAGACCTCTTTCGGCGCCAATATGGTGGCACTGAATGGCGGCAAACCGGAAGTGATGAACCTGACCGATATGCTGAAGGCGTTCGTCGCCTTCCGCGAGGAGGTGATCACAAGGCGGACAAAATTCCTGCTGCGCAAGGCGCGCGACCGCGCCCATGTGCTGGTCGGTCTCGCCATCGCCGTCGCCAATATCGACGAGATCATCAAACTGATCCGCACCGCTCCGGATCCGCAGACAGCGCGTGAGCAGTTGATGGAGCGGCGCTGGCCCTCTGGCGACGTGGAATCTCTGATCCTCCTGATCGATGACCCGCGTCATCGGATCAATGAAGACGGCACCTACAATCTGTCAGAGGAACAGGCGCGCGCCATCCTCGAACTGCGCCTGCAGCGCCTGACCGCGCTCGGCCGCGACGAGATCGCCGACGAGTTGAACACGATCGGCGCTGAAATCATTGATTATCTGGACATTTTGTCGTCCCGAGCGCGTGTCCAGAAGATCGTCAAGGACGAGCTTGCCGCCGTGCGCGACGAGTTCGGCACGCCGCGCCGCACCGAACTCACCGACGGCGGTTCGGACATGGAAGACGAGGATCTGATCCAGCGCGAGGACATGGTCGTGACGGTGAGCCATTCCGGCTACATCAAGCGCGTGCCGCTGTCGCTCTACCGGGCGCAGCGCCGCGGCGGCAAGGGCCGCTCCGGCATGTCGACCAAGGAAGAGGATTTCGTCACCCGGCTGTTCGTCGCCAACACCCATACACCGGTGCTGTTCTTTTCCTCGCGCGGCATCGTCTATAAGGAAAAGGTCTGGCGGCTGCCGATCGGCAATCCGCAATCACGCGGCAAGGCGCTGATCAACATGCTGCCGCTGGAGCAGGGCGAGCGCATCACCACCATCATGCCGCTGCCCGAGGACGAGGCCAGCTGGAGCGAACTCTACGTGATGTTCGCCACCACACGTGGCACCGTGCGCCGCAACGATCTATCCGACTTCGTCCAGGTCAACCGCAATGGCAAGATCGCCATGAAGCTGGAGGAAGAAGGCGACGAGATCCTCGGCGTCGAGACCTGCACCGACAAGGACGACGTGCTGCTGACCGCCAGTTCCGGCCAGTGCATACGCTTCTCCGTCGGCGACGTGCGCGTCTTCCAGAGCCGCAATTCGGTCGGCGTGCGTGGCATTGCCATGGCCGAGACAGACCGGGTGATTTCCATGGCGGTGATCGAGAGTGTCGATGCGTCGCCGGCCATACGCGCTGCCTATCTCAAGCGGGCGGCGGCCGAACGGCGGCTTGCCGCCGGAATCGCTGCCGGCGAAGAGGAAGAGATCGCGCTGACCAACGAAGAGGTCGGCGAGGAGGCGGAGCTTTCCGACGCGGACTACGAGAATCTCAAGGTACACGAGCAGTACGTGCTGACAGTGACGGAATATGGCTACGGCAAGCGGTCGTCTTCCTATGATTTCCGGGTGACCGGGCGCGGCGGCAAGGGCATTCGTGCCACCGATGTCTCCAAGGTAGCCGAGATCGGCCGGCTGGTGGCGACCTTCCCGGTCGGCAATGACGACCAGATCATGCTGGTGTCGGATGGCGGCACCGTCATCCGGGTGCCGGTCAACGGCATCCGCTTCGCCAGCCGCGCCACCAAGGGCGTGACCATCTTCAACACGGCTGAAGGTGAAAAGGTGGTTTCGGTCGAGCGCATCTCTGAGCCGCAATCGGACGAGGAAATCGAGGAAAGCACCGATGCCGGTGCCGAAACCGATCCTGCGGCGGATGCCGGCCCCGAGGGTGCGGAATAAGACTGCTACCTTGTTTTGACATAACAACGCCGGCCAATCGGCCGGCGCGGCAGCAAGTTGAGACTGACTTAGTAGTGACGATACGGCTTGCGGGGGCCGAAGCCTTCGAAGCGCTTGGCGTTGGCCTTGATGCGGACGCGTTGTGCCTCCTGATGCAGCCCGAATACGGTTGCAATCAGCATGGCGACGGTCATTGCGGTGGCGAGCATGTAGATCAGCATGTGCGTGTTCTCCTGCGCCTAACAACGGATAGATGGGATTTTGGTTTCATCTTATTAAGGTGCAACCTAGTGAACGCTGCGTGAAGGCTTCGTGATCGGCGTGTTCATCTGTCGTTCATGTGCCGGAAAAGGTTCACCGCCGGCGCGCCGATCGGATTTGCCTTTGCGAGAGAGGCTCGCTAGAAGCACCAGCCATGACTGAACGCATCGCCCTCTATGCCGGCTCCTTCGACCCGCTGACCAACGGCCATCTCGATGTGCTGAAGGCCTCGCTGGCCGTGGCCGATATCGTTTATGCGGCGATCGGCATCCATCCGGGCAAGCAACCGCTGTTTTCCTTCGAGGAGCGGGTGAAGCTGATCGAGACGGCGACGAAGGCGGAATTCGGCAGCGACGGCGCCCGTATCAAGGTCGTCGCTTTCGACGGGCTGGTCATCGACGCGGCCAAGAAGCAGGGCGCCTCGATCATGATCCGCGGCCTGCGCGACGGCACCGACCTCGACTATGAGATGCAGATGGCCGGCATGAACGAGACCATGGCGCCTCAACTGCAGACGGTTTTTCTGCCCGCCAGTCCTTCGGTACGCACCATTACCGCCACACTTGTTCGCCAGATTGCCTCGATGGGCGGCGACATTCGCCCCTTCGTGCCGGCGGCGGTTGCCGGTGCGCTCACAGCCAAGTTCAAGAAGTAAGTTTTCGGAGAAAACCATGCAGCTGAAAAAGCTAGCCTCGTTCCTTGTCGTGCTCGCCGGTCTTGTGGCTGCGTCGGTCTCGGCTTTCGCCGCCGACCCGGAAAACACAATGATCATCACGCTGAAGGACGGCGACGTCACCATTGCGCTGAGGCCCGATCTGGCGCCAAAGCATGTCGAGCAGATCAAGAAGCTGGTGCGCCAAGGCGCCTATGACAACGTCGCCTTCCACCGCGTCATCGACGGCTTCATGGCGCAGACCGGCGACGTCAAGTTCGGCAATATGAAAAAGGGTTTCAGCGCCGAGGCCGTCGGCACCGGCGGTTCCGACCTGCCCGACCTGCCCGCCGAATTCTCACAGACCGAACATTATAAGCGCGGCGTGGTCGGCATGGCCCGCTCGCAGGACCCCAATTCGGCCAATTCGCAGTTCTTCATCATGTTCGCTCCGGCACCGCCCCTCGATGGCCAGTACACCATCGTCGGCAATGTCGTCAGCGGCATGGAACTGGTGGATCACATCAAGAAGGGCGACCAGGCGGACAACGGCACGGTCTCCGATCCCGACCGGATGATCAAGGTGCGCATCGCCGCCGGCAAGTAAAGTTGTCAACTCTGTTTTTCTGAAAAAGGATATCTGACATGGCCGAAATCAAGGACCGCGAGAACGCGCTCATCATGGAAACGACCAAGGGCGCGGTCGTCATCGAACTTTTCCCCGACCTGGCGCCCGGCCATGTCGCCCGCATCAAGGAACTGGCGCGTGAAGGCGCCTATGACGGCGTGGTTTTCCACCGCGTCATCGAGGGCTTCATGGCGCAGACCGGCGATGTCAAGTTCGGCAATTCGAGCAAGCCCTCGTTTGCGCCGTCGCGAGCCGGCATGGGCGGCTCGGAAAAGCCGGATTTGAAGGCCGAATTCTCCAACGCCAACCATGGCCGCGGCACCTGCTCGATGGCCCGGTCGCAGAATCCGAACTCGGCCAATTCGCAGTTCTTCATCTGCTTCGACGACGCCGCCTTCCTCAACCGCCAGTACACGGTCTGGGGCCAGGTCATCGAAGGCATGGACAATGTCGACAAGATCAAGCGCGGCGAGCCGGTGCCGGATCCCGACAAGATCGTGTCGCTGAAGGTCGCGGCCGACGTCAAGTAAGGGCAGACGACAATGATGGGCGTCGTCTGGTCGCTTCTCGGCATCCTGTCCGGCGCCTTCATTGCCATTCAGGCACCGATCAACTCGCAGCTGGCGCGCGACCTGGGTCTCCCGGTCGCGGCGGCGGCGTTTTCGTTCCTGTCGGGCGCAATCGTGCTCGGCATCATCTCCGTCGCGGTTGTGAAGCTGCAAGGCATCTCGCTCGACTGGAAGGCGCCGGCGCCCTGGCTGTTCGTGGCAGGCGGCATGCTCGGCGGCTTCTATGTCACGCTGTCGACGATTCTCACGCCACGCATCGGTGCGGCCGCGCTGATGGCGTTTCTGGTCGCCGGCCAGTTGCTGGCCGGCATGCTTATCGACCGCGTCGGCTTTCTCGGCGTCGCGGTGCGTGAAATCTCGCTCGGCCGCATCGCCGGCGCGGTGCTGCTGCTGGCCGGAGCGCTGCTCGTCCGGCTCTACTGATGCGCGTCGATCTCTTCGACTTCGATCTGCCGGAGGAGCGCATCGCGCTTCGCCCGGCGGAACCGCGCGACAGCGCCAAGATGCTGGTGGTGAAGCCCGGCGAAGGGCTCGACGACCGGACGGTTGGCGACCTGCCATCATTGCTCAGGGCCGGCGACGTGCTGGTGTTCAACGACACCAAGGTCATTCCAGCGCAGCTCAAAGGCATCCGGCGGCGGGGCGAGGCGACGGCGCAGGTCGAAGCCACGCTGCATATGCGCATGGCGCCGGACCGCTGGCTGGCCTTCATGCGGCCGGGCAAGCGCATCGCAACTGGCGACCGCATCCATTTCGGCCATGACGGCAATTCCTGTTTCCTCGGTCAGCTCGACGCCACGGTGATCGAGAAAGGCGAGGGCGGCGAGGCGCTGCTTGGCTTCGACCTGTCGGGGCCGTTCCTCGACGAAGCGCTGCACGCGGTCGGCCACATTCCGCTGCCGCCCTATATCGCCTCGAAGCGCGACGACGACGAACGCGACCGGGCCGATTACCAGACCATCTATGCCCGCGAGGAAGGCGCCGTCGCGGCACCGACCGCGGGCCTGCATTTCACGCCGGAGCTGTTTGCAGCGCTCGACGCCAAGGGCATCGAACGCCGCTTCGTCACCTTGCATGTCGGTGCCGGCACGTTCCTGCCGGTGAAGGCGGATGACACCGCCGACCACAAGATGCATGCCGAGACCGGTTCGGTCAGCCTGGCAACAGCCGACGCGCTGAATGCGGCCAAGGCGAGGGGTGGGCGCATTGTCGCCGTCGGCACGACCTCGCTGCGTCTGCTGGAGAGCGCGGCGCGTGAGGACGGCACTCTGCTTGCCTGGTCCGGCCCGACCGACATCTTCATCACGCCCGGCTACCGTTTTCGCACCGCCGACATGCTGATGACCAATTTCCATCTGCCGCGCTCGACGCTGTTCATGCTGGTTTCGGCCTTCAGCTGCCTCGACACGATGCGTGCGGCCTATGTCCATGCGATCGAGAACCGTTACAGATTCTACTCCTATGGCGACGCAAGCCTGCTTTTCCGAGCGGAGACGAGCGATGGACGATGATCTGCAAGCCTTTGACCGCGATGCGCTGATCGCGGAGGTCCGGAAATTGCGCGCCGGCGTTCGCCAGCATCGCGATGCGACCGGCCATGATCTGTGCTGAAATTCATGCGCAGCTGCATCCACTACCGCCAGTCGCTCGACAAACAGGCGCCGGGCGCCCCGATCCACGACAAGGAATTCAATGGCTAAGCCGTTCAGCTTCAAGGTTCTGGCAACCGACGGCAAGGCGCGGCGCGGCGCGATCGACATGCCACGTGGCGAAATCCGCACGCCGGCCTTCATGCCGGTCGGCACCGGCGGCACCGTCAAGGCGATGTATATGGACCAGGTGCGCGGCGTCGGCGCCGACATCATCCTGGGCAACACCTATCACCTGATGCTGCGTCCGGGCGCCGAGCGCGTGGCGCGGCTCGGCGGCTTGCATGAATTCGCCCGCTGGCCGCATCCAATCCTGACCGACAGCGGCGGTTTCCAGGTGATGTCACTGTCGAAGCTGAGGAAGCTGACGGAAAAGGGCGTCACCTTCCGCTCGCATATCGATGGCGCCGCCTACGAGATGTCGCCGGAGCGGTCGATCGAGATCCAGGGGCTGCTCGATTCCGACATCCAGATGCAGCTCGACGAATGCACGGCGCTGCCGGCCGAAATGAAGGAGATCGAGCGCGCCATGGAGCTGTCGCTGCGCTGGGCCGAGCGCTGCAAGACGGCGTTCGGCGACCAACCTGGCAAGGCGATGTTCGGCATCGTGCAGGGCGGCGACAATGCAGCGCTGCGGGTGCGTTCGGCGCAGGCGCTGAGCGCGATGGAGTTGAAGGGCTATGCGGTCGGCGGCCTGGCCGTCGGCGAGCCGCAAGCGGTAATGCTCGAAATGCTCGACATCACCTGTCCGGAATTGCCGGCGGACAAACCACGCTACCTCATGGGTGTCGGCACGCCGGACGACATCCTGAAATCGGTGGCGCGGGGCATCGACATGTTCGACTGCGTGATGCCGACGCGGGCCGGCCGCCATGGTCTTGCCTATACCAGGCGCGGCAAGGTCAATCTGCGCAACGCCCGCCATGCCGATGATCCGCGTCCATTGGACGAGGAGAGCGACTGCCCGGCGGCCCGGGACTACTCACGCGCCTATCTCCACCATCTGGTGCGCTCGCAAGAGGCGCTCGGCGCCATGCTTTTGACTTGGAACAACCTGTCCTACTACCAGAAACTGATGCAGGACATCCGCGCTGCGATCGAGGCCGGCACCTTCGAGGCGCGCGGCGCGGAAATCACCGAGGGCTGGGAGAGGGGCGATATCCCGTTGCTGTGAGGCCTCAAGTGCTGAGCGAATTCGAGGCGCGCAGGCTGCAACCGGTGATCTGGAACGTGCCGTCGGGCTGTTGCTGCAACGTGTAAACCGCCTCGTAGTCCTTGCCGTTGGGGCCGACGATCAGCACCTGCTGGACGATCGAACCCGGAGCCGTCTCCTCGACCTTGCCGAAGGAATAGGTCCGCGGCTTGCGCACCGGCGGATAGCCGTTGGTCACCATGTTCATGAAGGCGTCGACGGTCGGGAAGATCCGCTTCACATTCGGGGCGGCGAAGCTGTAGGCAGTGGCGCCGTCATCGGCAATGAGGGCCTCTAGCTGACTGTCGATGACGGACTGGCCCGCCTTGATCTCGGCATCGCCGGCCAATGCCGACGATACAAAGAGGAATGGAACGACTGCGATTGCGAAAAAGGCGTGGCGCATGGCCTGTCTCCGTTATCCCGCGAAATATCTTCCCTCAAAAATGGTGCTGTCCGAAGACGCATCATAACATACGCTTGGCAGCGCATCGCGGTTTCAGCGATTGCGAATAATCGCTGGCGATCGGCGGCAGATTGCATGCTGGTGTAGGGGCTGCGGGAGGTTGCAGCCCAGGCCTAGGCCGGCTGAGTACGGATTCCAGCGCTTGAAAGCCCGCCTCCAGTCTGCCAGAAGGGCCGCTGGACTTGGACGTTTAGCGGGACGAAGCCATGAAGGCGTTTTTCGTGCAGATCAAATGCGAGCTCGGCAAATCCTATGAGGTTGCCAGCGCGCTTGCCGATGCCGAGATCGCCTCGGAAATCTACTCCACCGCCGGCAATTACGATCTGCTCGCCAAATTCTACGTCGACGACGAGGAAGACGTCGGCCATTTCGTCAACGAAAAGGTGCAGATTCTCCCCGGCATCAAGGACACGTTCACCGTCGTCACGTTCCGCGCTTTCTAGCTGGCAAACGCATTTGCCCGGGCACGAGGCAAAGGCTGACCAAGGTCATATTTCACCTGCCTCAATTTTAGGCAGGCGCAACATACTGATCGCCGGTATCTCCCAAATCACCGATTGCGCTTGATTTTCTCCGGCGACGCCAGTGAAATGGCGTCACAGGGGAGTATGCGATTGGCAGCGTTCGATGAAATGCTTCCGGAAGTCTCCGGATTGAGAAGACCGTATTCGGCTTATGATCGCTGGCTGAAGGAGCAGGATCCGGCCAGGTTGACCGAGAAGATGCAGGACGCCGAACGCGTCTTCCGCAAGACCGGCATCACCTTCGCCGTCTATGGCGAGCAGGAAGCCTCCGAACGGCTGATCCCGTTCGACATCGTTCCACGTATCATCTCGGGCAATGAATGGCGGCGCCTGACGCAAGGCATCGAGCAACGCGTGCAGGCGCTGAACGCCTTCCTCGACGACATCTACCACCGCCAGGAGATCCTGCGCGCTGGGCGCGTCCCCAGGGAATTGATCGCCAGGAACGAGGCCTTCCTGCCGGAGATGATCGGGGTCAGGCCGCCGGCCGGCGTCTACACCCATATCATCGGCGTCGACATCGTCCGCATCTCGGAGGACGAATTCTACGTGCTGGAGGACAATGCGCGCACACCGTCGGGCGTCTCCTATATGCTGGAGAACCGCGAGACGATGATGCAGCTGTTCCCCGAGCTGTTCCAGAAGATCAAGGTGCGGCCGGTGGAAAACTACCCGCAGCTTCTGCGCCAGTCGCTGGCGGCGGTGCGGCCGCAAAGTACCAAGGGCGCGCCGACCATAGCCGTGTTGACGCCCGGCAGCTTCAATTCCGCCTATTTCGAACACGCCTTCCTTGCCGACCAGATGGGCGTGCAGTTGGTCGAAGGCCAGGATCTGCGGGTCGTCGACGGCCATGTCGCGATGCGCACGACCGAAGGCTACAAGCAGATCGATGTGCTTTACCGCCGCGTCGATGATTCCTTCCTCGACCCGCTGACCTTCCGGCCGGACTCCGCACTTGGCATACCCGGCATCATGGATGTCTATCGGGCCGGCAACATCACCATCGCCAACGCGCCGGGCACCGGCATCGCCGACGACAAGGCGATCTATTCCTACATGCCCGAGATCATCGAATTCTACACCGGCCGCAAGGCGATCCTGGGCAACATCCCAACCTGGCGCTGCTCGGAGCCCGACAGTCTGAAATACGTGCTCGAACACATCGACGAACTGGTGATCAAGGAAGTGCACGGTTCCGGCGGCTACGGCATGCTGGTCGGGCCGGCAGCAACCAAGAAGGAATGCGAGACGTTTGCCAAGAAACTCCAGGCAAAACCTTCGAATTACATCGCCCAGCCGACGCTGGCGCTGTCGACATGCCCGATCCTGACGGAAAAGGGGTTGGCGCCGCGCCATGTCGATCTCAGGCCCTATGTGCTGGTCTCCGACCGCATCCAGATCGTGCCCGGCGGGTTGACCCGCGTCGCGCTGAAGGAAGGCTCGCTGGTCGTGAATTCCTCGCAAGGCGGCGGCACCAAGGACACATGGGTGCTGGATGATTGAAGTGAGCGAGTAGGCAGTAGGCAGTAGGCAGTAGTGGAAGCAGAGGGACAGGGAAATGCCATATTCCATTGAGATTCAAACTCTTACTATTCCCTATTGCCTATTCCCTGCTCACTAGCCCGAAGGGCCAATTCAATGCTTCTCGGCCGCACCGCCAACGGGCTCTATTGGATGAATCGCTATATCGAGCGGGCGGAAAACATGGCGCGCTTGGTCGATGCCGGTTTGCGCATGGCGCTGACTCGCACGCAGAGCGCCTCGGAAGAGTGGAATTCGGTGCTCCTCAGCGCTGGTTCCGATGTCACCTTCAGCCAGAAATATTCTGACTATACCGCTGCCAATGTCGCCGACTTCCTGTTGCGCGACACGTCGAACCCGTCGAGCACGATGGCGTCGATCGAGACGGCCCGCAACAATGCCCGCATGGTGCGTACCGCGCTGACGCGCGAAACCTGGGAAAGCATCAACGAAGCCTGGATGTCGCTGAAGCGGATGCTGGCCAGGCCGATCGACGAGCGCGACCTGCCCAGCGTGCTCGACGCCATCAAGCGCGAGACGGCGCTGATCCGCGGCTCATTCTACGGCACCATGCTGCGCAACGAGATCTTCGACTTCTCGCAGCTCGGCACTTATGTCGAGCGCGCGGACAACACGGCGCGCATCCTCGACGTGAAATATTATGTGCTGCTGCCGTCGATCTCCTGGGTCGGCTCGACGCTCGACAATTATCAGTGGGAATCGATCCTGCGTTCGGTCTCGGCGCATCGCTCCTATCGCTGGGTCTACGATGCCGATTACAAGCCGACCAACATTGCCGATTATCTGATCCTCAACGTTCGTATGCCGCGCTCGCTGATGTTCTGCTATCGCTTCCTGTCGGAGCATCTGAAATTCCTCGGCGACGATTACGGCGAACGCCATGCCTGCCACGCAACGGCCGAGAAGACGCAGACAATGCTGAGAGCCGGGTCGATCAAGGGCATATTCGACGCCGGCCTGCATGAATTCCTGGCCAATTTCATTCGCGACAACACCAAGCTGGGCGAAGAGATCGCACAAGATTATCGGTTCAATTGAGCATGGTCCCGAAAGGTGGAGCCGGTTTTCTCAGACAAATGGAAACCGTTTGTCCGGAGATCGTGCTCACAAACGGAATAGAAGCATGCGGCTGAAGATCACCCATCGGACCGAATACCGCTACGATGCGCCGGTGCACTATCTGTTGCAGCGGCTGCGGCTGCTTCCGGTCAGCGGATCGACGCAGACCATTCTGTCCTGGGCTCTGGCGATCGAAGGCGCGCGCGAAGAGGTCCGCTTCGTCGACCATTTCGGCAACGACACAAGGCTGTTGAGCGTCGAGGGCGAGCGCGACTTCATCACTGTGGAAGCATCAGGCGAAGTGGTGACGCGCGACACCGCGGGTGTCTCGGGACCACACCAGGGCTTTACGCCGCTCTGGCTGTACAGCCATGAGACACCATTGACGACGATCGGCAGCGGTGTTCGCGATCTCGCCGCGTCGGTCGGCAAGGGCAGCGACATTGAAAGGCTGCACCGGCTGATGGCCATCATCGGCGAACGCGTCGCCTACACGCCCGGCACCACCAACGCGACGACGCCGGCGGAGGAAGCCTTGGCGCTCAAGACCGGGGTCTGCCAGGATCATACCCATATCTTTGCCGCCGCCGCCCGCGCCATGGGCTTTCCAGCTCGCTATGTCAGCGGCTATCTGATGCTGGATGCCACGGTCGAGCAGGCGGCCAGCCATGCCTGGGCCGAAGCGCATGTCTCGGGTCTCGGCTGGGTTGCCTTTGATGCCGCCAATGGCATTTCACCCGACGAGCGTTATGTAAAGGTGGCAACGGGCCGCGATTACCGCGACGCCACGCCGGTGTCGGGAATTCGGCTGGGACAGGCGGAAGAACGGCTTGCGGTCACCGTCACGGTGGAGCAGTAATCCTCCGCACGATTGCTGCCGAGCGATTCATCGTTTCAAGGAACGCCGAACCGCTCTATCCCCTTGTTTTAACGCAATTCCGCACGGAAAACCGCTTCACACTTTTCCTGGAATTGCTCTAGAAGAGATTCCATGACCTATTGCGTTGGCCTGAAGATCGACCGCGGGCTCGTGTTCATGTCGGACACGCGCACCAATGCAGGCATGGATTCCATCTCCACCTTTCGCAAGATGCATGTCTGGGAAGAGCCGGGCGAGCGTGTCATCGTTTTGATGTCGGCGGGCAATCTGGCGACGACGCAGGCCGTGGTCAGCCTGCTCGACGAGCGCACCAAGGCGATCTCCGAAAGGCATTCTACGGTGCTCGAAACGCCGTCGATGTACCAAACGGTCCGCATTGTTGGCGACACGGTCAAGGAGGTCATCGCCAATTCGTCACCCGCTGGCGAAAAGGCGGATTCCTATTTCAATGCGTCCTTCATCCTCGGCGGTCAGATCAAGGGCAGCGAGCCGCGCCTGTTCATGATCTATCCCGAAGGCAATTTCATCGAATCGACCGATGACACGCCGTTTTTCCAGATCGGCGAGACCAAATACGGCAAGCCGATCATCATCCGCGCCTACGAAAGGACGATGAGCCTGGCCGAGACGGTGAAGCTGCTTTTGGTGTCGTTCGATTCGACGTTGAAGTCGAACCTGTCCGTCGGCTTGCCGCTCGACCTGCTCTTCCTGGAGAAGGACGCCTTCAAGGTCGGATTGAAGAAGCGGATCGGCCAGGATGACCAGTACTACCGCACGATCTCCGACGGCTGGTCGAATGCGCTGAAGACGGCCTTTGCCAGCCTGCCGGATTTCCCCGGCTGAGGCGTGCGGCATCCGTTGCTGGTTGCATATATTTCACGCGTTAATTAATAAGGAGGCCAGCCGCGATGGATGGTGGCGGTCGATCATGTCGGGAGGACAGGATGAACAACGATGATTTCCGGCAATGGTCGCGGCGCGCCGCCGACTGGGGCGCTGACTATCGCAACAATCTGCGCGACCGCCCCGTGCGGCCACTGGTAGAACCCGGCGCCATTTCTGGAAGCATTGAGGTTTCGCCGCCCGAAGACGCCGAACCGATGGACCGGATCTTCGCCGACTTCGAAGAGAAGATCCTGCCGGGAATGACGCATTGGCAGCATCCGCGTTTCTTCGCCTATTTCCCGGCCAATGCGGCGCCGGTCTCGGTGGTGGCGGAATATCTGGTTTCGGCGATGGCCGCGCAATGCATGCTCTGGCAAACGTCGCCGGCGGCGACCGAACTCGAAACGCGCACCGTCGACTGGATGCGCCAGGCGCTCGGCCTGCCCGAAGGGTTTTCCGGGGTGATCCAGGATTCAGCCTCGTCGGCGACACTGGCCGCGGTGCTGACCATGCGCGAGCGGGCGCTCGATTGGCAAGGCAACAAACAAGGCCTGGCAGGGCAGGCGCGGCTGCGCATCTATTCCTCCGATCAGGTGCACACGTCGATCGACCGGGCGATCTGGGTGTCCGGCATCGGCGAGGACAATCTCGTGCGCATTCCGGTCGGCGGCCGCTTTCGCGCCATGGACACGGCAGCACTCGAGGCGGCAATCGCCGCCGACCTGGAAGCCGGCATGCAGCCGGCCGGCATCATCGCTTGCGTAGGCGGCACCAGCACCGGCGGCACCGACGACATTGCAGCGGTTGTCGAGGTCGCACGGCGGCATGGGCTTTATCTTCACGTCGACGCCGCATGGGCGGGATCGGCGATGATCTGTCCGGAGTATCGGCATTTCTGGACAGGCGTCGAAGGCGCCGATTCGATCGTCTTCAATCCGCACAAATGGCTGGGCGCGCAGTTCGACTGCTCGATCCAGTTCCTGCGCGATCCCGAGAGCCATGTCAGGACGCTGGCCATCAAGCCGGATTATCTGAAGACGCACGGTCATGACGGCATCATCAACTATTCCGAATGGTCGGTGCCGCTTGGCCGGCGCTTCCGCGCGCTGAAATTGTGGTTCCTGCTGCGCGCCCATGGCCTGGAAAATCTGCGCACGATGATCCGCAATCATGTCGGGTGGAGCGAAGGGTTGGCGGCGCGGCTGGCAAGGGAGCCGGATTTCGAGATCGTCTGCGAACCGATGCTGTCGTTGTTCTCGTTCCGACACAAGACCGCAACCGATGCGGACGAGCACAATCTGCGCCTGGTCAATGCGATCAATGACGATGGCCGTATTTACCTGACGCAGACGAGGGTCGACGACAGGATCGCAATCCGGTTCCAGGTCGGACAGTTCGAGGCGACCGCCGCCGATGTCGATGCGGCTTTTGTCGTCATTACTGAAGTAGCACGTGGCCTGGATCGCTGATTTCGTTAGCCGGCTTATGCCTTTCCATCGATTTCGTTTTCGACTATAGACAAGAAAAACGAAAACGGGAGGTTGCCCCATGTATCTGTCGCCACGCCATGCCGAGATTATCCAGATGGCCAAGGATCATGGCCGCGTGCTGGTAGATGATCTGGCCACCCACTTCAATGTGACGCCGCAGACCATACGCAAGGACCTCAACGATTTGTGCGACCAGCGGCTGCTCTCGCGCATCCATGGTGGCGCGCTGTATCCCTCCGGCATCGAGAACATGGAGTATGAGGCGAGACGCAAGATCGCCGCCGACGAAAAGGAGGCGATCGGCCGTGCGGCCGCCAGACTGATTCCCGACAATGCCTCGCTGTTCATCAACATCGGCACCACGACAGAGTCGGTCAGCAAGGCGTTGCTCGATCACAACGGTCTCATGGTCATCACCAATAACATCAATGTTGCCAATAGGATGCGGATATATCCCTCGATCGAGGTGGTGATCGCCGGCGGGGTTGTGCGCGGTTCTGATGGCGGTGTGGTCGGCGAAGCGGCGGTCGACTTCATCAGGCAGTTCAAGGTCGACTACGCGGTGATCGGTGCATCCGCCATCGACCATGACGGCGCCTTGCTCGATTTCGATTTTCGCGAGGTCAAGGTGGCGCAGGCGATCATCGCCAATGCAAGGCATGTCATCCTAGTTTCCGACCAGACCAAATTCGAGCGAACCGCACCGGTGCGCATCGGCCATCTGTCGCAGGTCAACACCTTCATCACCGATCGTTGCGACATCCCGTCAGTGCGCAAGATCTGCCAGGAGGCCGAGGTTCAGCTGATCGAGACGTCGCTCGCCTAGGCGGTTTTCACCCGATATCACGCGCTCGTGATATTTCGTTTGACATTCGTTATCATTTCGAAATAATTCCGACACGGTTTCGTAAAAGCCCAAAAATGGTGCAATGCGAAATCGTTGGAGGAATTGTGGACGCATCTCCGATCCGTGACATTTTCGTCATAGGTGGCGGCATCAATGGCTGCGGCATTGCCCGTGATGCCGTCGGTCGTGGCTTTTCCGTGTTTCTCGCCGAGATGAACGACCTCGCCAGCGGAACCTCCTCGGGTTCGACCAAATTGATCCATGGCGGCCTGCGCTACCTCGAATTCTACGAATTCCGCCTGGTGCGCGAGGCGCTGATGGAGCGCGAGGTTTTGTGGAAGAACGCGCCGCACATCATCTGGCCAATGCGCTTCGTGCTGCCCTATGCCAAGGGCCTGCGCCCGGCCTGGCTGATCAGGCTCGGTCTCTTCCTCTACGACCACATTGGCGGGCGCAAATTGCTGCCCGCGACCCGGACGCTGGACATGGCCAGGGATCCGGCCGGTAAGCCTTTGAAGCCGCTGTTCAAGAAGGCCTTCGAATATTCTGATGGCTGGGTCAATGACGCGCGGCTGGTGGCGCTGAACGCACGTGATGCCGCCGACCGCGGCGCCACGGTTCGCACCCGCACGAAAGTGACCGGCGCGCGCCGCGAAAACGGCCTGTGGGCAATCCAGATCGAGGATCTGCAGACCGGCGAGACCGAGGAGATCAAGGCGCGACTGCTGGTCAATGCCGCCGGCCCCTGGGTCGATCATGTGCTGTCCGGCGTCGTCGGGCTCAACGATGTGCACAATGTTCGTCTCGTGCAGGGCAGCCACATTGTCATCGCCAGGAAGTTCGACGATCCACGCGCGTATTTCTTCCAGAACAAGGATGGCCGCATCATCTTCGCCATTCCCTATGAGGAAGAGTTCACCCTGATCGGCACCACCGACCAGGATTATCCCGGCGATCCGCATGACGTGAAGATCAGCGACACCGAGATCGATTATCTCTGCGCCGCGGCAAGCGAATATTTCGCCCAACCCGTCAAGCGCTCGGACATCGTTTGGACCTATTCGGCCGTCCGTCCGCTCTATGATGACGGCGCCTCCAAGGCGCAGGAAGCGACGCGCGACTATGTGCTCAAGGCCGATGGCGGCGAGGGCGCCGCCCCGATCGTCAACGCCTTCGGCGGCAAGATCACCACCTATCGCCGGCTGTCGGAATCGATGCTGGAAAAGATCGAGGGTTTTCTCGGCAAGCGCGGCAAGCCGTGGACGGCAAACGCGCCACTGCCGGGCGGCGATTTCCCGGCCACCGGTTTCGATGCCGAAGTGACGAAATTGAAAACCGCTTATCCATTCCTCGACGCGCGCCTGGCTCGCCGGTTGACCCGGCTCTATGGAACCCGCGCGAGGATGCTGTTGGGGCTGGCCAAATCGAACGTCGATCTCGGCCGCAACTTCGGCGCCGATCTCTATGAGGCCGAGGTGCGCTATCTCGTTCAAAACGAATGGGCCGTGACATCAGAAGATGTATTGTGGCGCCGGACCAAGCGCGGTCTGCATCTCAGCCGCGAGCAGGTGGCGGCGCTCGATGAATTCATGCGCGGCATAAGCCGGCGCCATGTCGCGGCTGCCGAATGAAGAGGGGTTTGAGCTGATGCGGAAGGCCTGGGAGGAGGCGTCATGCTGGAACTGAGAAACGTCACCAAGACGGTCGGTGCGGTCGAGCATATAAGCGACGTGTCGCTGACGCTCCAGCACGGCTCGCTCAACGTCCTGCTCGGACCGACGCTTTCGGGCAAGACCAGCTTGATGCGGCTGATGGCCGGCCTCGATGTGCCAACCTCCGGTTCGATCTGGTTCGACGGTCAGAATGTCACCGGCGTGCCGGTGCAGAAGCGCAAGATCGCCATGGTCTACCAGCAGTTCATCAACTATCCGGCGATGACCGTCTATGAGAACATCGCTTCGCCGCTGCGGGTAGCTGGCATCGAGCAGGCCAGGATCGACAGCCAGGTACGTGAAGCCGCCGCACTTCTCAAGCTGACACCCTATCTCGACCGCACGCCGCTCAGCCTGTCCGGCGGCCAGCAGCAGCGCACCGCACTGGCGCGCGCCATCGTCAAGAACGCCAGCCTGGTCCTGCTCGATGAACCGCTCGCCAATCTCGACTACAAATTGCGCGAGGAACTGCGCGCCGAATTGCCCAGGATATTCGCCGCCGCCGGCACCATCTTCGTCTACGCCACCACCGAGCCGCACGAGGCCCTGCTGCTTGGCGGCAACACGGCGACGCTTTCGCAAGGCAAGATCACCCAGTTCGGACCGACCATCGAGGTGTTCCGCAAGCCGGTAGATCTGGTGACAGCCAGGACGTTTTCCGATCCGCCGCTTAACACCATCGTGCTCGCCAAGAAGGGTCGGGATTTCCTGCTCGAGGGCGGCGTGAACCTACCGGTGCCGGCCGAACTCTCCGGCATTGCCGACGCCATCTATACGATCGGTTTTCAGCCGCACCACTTGTCGCTCGAGCGGCCCAATGCGGCGGCGGTGCCGGTGCGTGCCAAGGTGACGATCACCGAGATCACCGGATCGGAGAGCTTCATCCATCTCGATTTCGCCGATGCGCGCTGGGTCATGCTGACCCATGGTATCAGGCATTTCGAGCCAGACGAGGTGGTCGAGGTGTTCATCGATCCGCGCCACATCATGGTTTTCGACGAGCACGGCAGCGCCGTGACTGCGTCGAAGCTGGCGGCTTGAGGGCAAAGAGATGGCACGCATCGACGTCAACCATGTCCGACATTCCTACCTGCCGAACCCGCAGAAGGATGCCGATTTCGCGCTGCGGGAAGTGCATCATGTCTTCGAGGACGGCGGCGCCTATGCGCTGCTCGGGCCCTCCGGTTGCGGCAAGACCACGCTGCTCAACATCATTTCGGGATTGTTGCACCCCTCGCACGGCCAGTTGCTGTTCAACGGCAAGGACGTGACCAATTTATCGACGCAGGAGCGCAACATCGCGCAGGTGTTCCAGTTCCCGGTCATTTACGACACCATGACCGTCTACGATAATCTGGCCTTCCCGCTGCGCAACCGCGGCGTGCCGGAAGCCGATGTCGACCGCAAGGTTCGCGAGACGTTGGAGATGATCGATCTGGCGTCCTGGGCGAAGAAGAAGGCGAGGGGCCTGACCGCCGACCAGAAGCAGAAGATCTCGCTCGGCCGCGGGCTGGTGCGCTCCGACGTCAACGCCATCCTGTTCGACGAGCCGCTGACCGTCATCGATCCGCACATGAAGTGGGTGCTGCGCTCGCAGCTGAAGCAGTTGCACCGCCGCTTTGGCTACACCATGGTCTATGTGACCCACGACCAGACCGAGGCGCTGACCTTCGCCGAGCAGGTCGTGGTCATGTATGATGGCGGCATCGTGCAGATCGGCACACCGGCCGAATTGTTCGAACGGCCACGCCATACCTTTGTCGGTTATTTTATCGGCTCGCCGGGCATGAACGTCATGCCGGTGGCAATCGACGGCAAGACGGCGACACTCGGCTCGCAGCGCATCGAACTGCCGGGCGCGCCAAAGGCAGGCAGCGGCGCCGTCGAGCTCGGCATCCGTCCCGAATATGTCCGGCTCGGCCGCGAAGGCATGGCCGTGCAGGTCAGCAAGGTCGAGGATCTCGGCCGCCACAAGGTGGTGCGCGCCAAGCTCGAAGGCCGCGATATTTCTGCCGTGATCGGTGAGGACGAGACCCTGCCCGCCGATCCGAAGGTGCGGTTCGACCCGGCCGGCATCAACATCTATGCCGATTCCTGGCGTGTCGAGATGGAGGCCTAGATGGAGAAGACCTGGAACAACAAGGCCTGGTTCATGGTGCTGCCGGTCCTCCTGCTGGTGGCGTTCTCGGCGGTGATCCCGCTGATGACGGTGGTCAACTATTCGGTGCAGGACACGTTCGGAAACAACGTCTTCTTCTGGAACGGCTCGGACTGGTACACCGAAATTCTGGAGTCGGAACGCTTCTGGCTGTCGATGGTCCGCAACCTGATCTTTTCCGCAACCATCCTCGCCATCGAGATTCCGCTCGGCATCTTCATCGCTCTCAACATGCCAAAGAAAGGCTGGGGCGTGCCGGTCTGCCTGGTGCTGATGGCTCTGCCGCTGCTGATCCCGTGGAACGTCGTCGGCACGATTTGGCAGGTATTCGGCCGCATCGACATTGGCCTGCTCGGCTACACGCTGTCGGCGCTCGGCTTCGACTACAACTACGTCAACGATCCGACTGATGCCTGGGTGACGGTCATCCTGATGGACGTATGGCACTGGACAAGCCTCGTCGTTCTGCTCTGCTACGCCGGACTGGTCTCGATCCCCGATGCTTTCTACCAGGCGGCCAAGATCGACGGCGCCTCACGCTGGGCAGTGTTCCGCTACATCCAGCTGCCGAAGATGAACCGCGTGCTTCTGATTGCAGTGCTGCTGCGCTTCATGGACTCGTTCATGATCTACACCGAGCCGTTCGTGGTCACGGGCGGAGGCCCTGGCAATTCGACGACGTTCCTGTCGATAGACCTGGTCAAGATTGCGATCGGCCAGTTCGATCTCGGGCCGGCGGCCGCCATGTCGATCATCTACTTCCTGATCATCCTTTTGCTGTCTTGGGTGTTCTACACCGTCATGACCAATGTCGATGCGGAGCGCTGAGATGAGCGGCGCCAACGAAGGAACGACGAGGCAGGACCGAGTGCGTGAGACGGCGGTTTCGGACGGGCTCGCCAGCACATTGTCGCAGGACCAGCTTGCGCGGCTGATGCGCCGACGCGGCGAAGAATCCCGGTTCTGGTGGTTGGTGCCGACGATCTACATCATCTTTCTGATGCTGCCGATCTACTGGCTGGTCAATATGAGCTTCAAGACCAATCAGGAGATTCTGGGCGCGTTTTCGCTGTGGCCGAAGAGCCCGACCCTGGCCAACTACATCGTGATCTTCACCGACCCGTCCTGGTACAAGGGCTACATCAATTCGATCATCTATGTCGTCATGAACATGGTGATCTCGGTTTCGGTGGCGCTGCCGGCGGCCTACGCTTTCTCGCGCTACCGGTTCCTCGGCGACAAGCACCTCTTCTTCTGGCTGCTGACCAACCGCATGGCGCCGCCGGCAGTGTTCGCGCTGCCGTTCTTCCAGCTCTATTCGGCGTTCGGGCTGATCGACACGCATATCGCGGTGGCGCTGGCGCACTGCCTGTTCAACGTGCCGCTGGCGGTCTGGATCCTCGAGGGTTTCATGTCCGGCGTGCCGAAGGAGATCGACGAGACCGCCTATATCGATGGCTATTCCTTCCCGCGCTTCTTCCTGAAAATCTTCATGCCGCTGATCGCAAGCGGCGTCGGCGTGGCCTGCTTCTTCTGCTTCATGTTCTCATGGGTCGAACTGCTGATCGCGCGGACCTTGACCACGACGGCCGCCAAACCGATCGCGGCGATCATGACGCGTACGGTCTCGGCCTCCGGGCTCGACTGGGGCGTGCTGGCCGCCGCCGGCGTGCTCACCATCCTTCCAGGCGCGCTCGTGATCTGGTTCGTCCGCAACTACATCGCCAAGGGCTTTGCCCTGGGGAGGGTATGACCATGAACCTCACCTGGATGGCATGGACGCTGCCAACGGCGATCTTTTTCATCACGATCCTGGTACTGCTCTGTGGCATGGCGGTCTGGGAATACGCCTCGCCTGGCGGCAATCTCCGGGTCGGCCTCCTGCGCTTCGAGACGACGCGCGGCGACCGCCTCTTTGTTTCGCTGCTCGGCAGCGCCTTTATCCATCTCGCTTGGCTGGGTCTTGTCGGACCCAACCTGTGGTGGGCTCTCGCTCTCTCCGTAGTCTACGCCGTCGGCGTGTTCCGCTACGTATAGAGGGGGAAACTGTTGGAGCGACCGCGTGCCGACGGCCGCTCCAGATCGCACTTGAAACTTGAAAAGTGGAGGAAACGAAATGCGAAGGCAATTTTTAACATCAACGACTGCGCTTGTCCTGCTCTGGGGAGCAGGCCAGGCCTATGCCGGAATGGACGAAGCCAAGACTTTCCTCGATAACGAAATCAAGGACTTGTCGACGCTCGATCGCGGCGCCCAGGAAGCCGAGATGCAATGGTTCATCGATGCCGCGAAGCCTTTCGCCGGGATGGACATCAAGGTGGTCTCCGAGACCATCGATACGCATAGCTATGAGTCCAAGGTCTTGGCGCCCGCCTTCACCGCGATCACCGGCATCAAGATCACTCACGACCTGATCGGCGAAGGCGATGTCGTCGAGAAGCTGCAGACGCAGATGCAGTCGGGCGAAAACATTTACGACGCCTACGTCAACGACTCCGACCTGATCGGCACCCACTGGCGGTACCAGCAGGCGCGCAGCCTGACCAAGTGGATGGCGAATGAGGGCAAGGATGTCACCAATCCCAACCTCGACCTCGCCGACTTCATCGGCACCAAGTTCACGACCGCTCCGGACGGCGACCTCTACCAGCTGCCGGACCAGCAGTTCGCGAACCTCTACTGGTTCCGCTACGACTGGTTCAACGACGAGAAGAACAAGGCCGATTTCAAGGCCAAGTACGGCTACGACCTCGGCGTTCCGGTCAACTGGTCGGCCTATGAGGACATCGCCGAGTTCTTCACCGGCCGCGAAATCGACGGCAAGAAGGTCTATGGCCACATGGACTACGGCAAGAAGGACCCCTCGCTCGGCTGGCGGTTCACCGATGCCTGGCTGTCCATGGCCGGCAATGGCGACAAGGGCCTGCCGAACGGTCTTCCGGTCGACGAATGGGGCATCAAGGTCAACGAGAAGTCGCAGCCTGTCGGCTCGTGCGTCGCGCGCGGCGGCGACACCAACGGCCCGGCTTCCGTATATTCGATCCAGAAGTACCTGGATTGGCTGAAGGCCTATGCGCCGCCGGAAGCCCAAGGCATGACGTTCGGCGAATCCGGCCCCGTCCCGTCGCAGGGCACGGTCGCGCAGCAGATGTTCACCTACACCGCCTTCACCGCCTCCTTCGTCAAGGAAGGGCTGCCGGTCGTGAACGCGGACGGCACCCCGAAATGGCGCTTTGCTCCCTCGCCGCATGGCGTCTACTGGAAGGACGGCATGAAGCTCGGCTACCAGGACGTGGGTTCATGGACGCTTCTCAAGTCCACGCCTGACGATCGCGCCAAGGCCGCCTGGCTCTATGCGCAGTTCGTCGTATCGAAGACGGTCGACGTGAAGAAGAGCCATGTCGGCCTGACGCTGATCCGCGAGTCGACGATCCAGGACAAGAGCTTCACGGAACGCGCTCCGAAGCTCGGCGGCCTGATCGAGTTCTACCGCTCGCCGGCCCGTGTTCAGTGGTCGCCGACCGGAACGAACGTTCCGGACTATCCGAAGCTGGCACAGCTCTGGTGGCAGGCGATCGGCGATGCGTCGTCGGGTGCCAAGACGGCGCAGGAGGCGATGGACTCGCTTTGCTCCGAGCAGGAAAAGGTCATGGAACGCCTGGAAAAGGCCGGCATCCAGGGCGATATCGGCCCGAAGATGGCCGAAGAGCATGACCTCGCCTACTGGAACGCCGACGCGGTCAAGAAGGGCAATCTCGCTCCTCAGTTGAAGATCGAGAACGAGAAGGAAAAGCCGGTCACCATCAATTACGACGAGCTGGTGAAGAGCTGGCAAAAGTAAGACTGTTCTAAGCGGGCGTCTGCGCCCGTGTGACATTGGGGGAGGCGGCATCTTGCCGTCTCCCCTGTTTGTGTAAAAGACAAAGCGGGGAGGCATAATGACCGGATATATCCTTGCCATCGACCAGGGCACGACTTCGACCCGGGCGATACTGTTCGACGGCGAGATGAAGGTCGCCGGCAGCGGGCAAAAGGAATTCGCCCAGCACTATCCGGCTTCCGGCTGGGTCGAGCACGATCCCGAGGATATCTGGGCGAGTGTGGTGTCGACCGTGAAGGCGGCGCTGAAGAAGGCCGGCCGGAATGCTTCCGACGTGGCCGCGATCGGCATCACCAATCAGCGCGAAACCGTGGTCATCTGGGACAGAGCGACCGGCAAGCCGATCCACAATGCCATTGTCTGGCAGGACCGGCGCACCGCGCCGCTGTGCCAGAAACTCAAGAAGCAAGGGTTGGAGAAGACATTCACTAAGAAAACCGGGCTGCTGCTCGATCCCTATTTTTCCGGCACCAAGATCGCCTGGATGCTGGACAAGGTGAAGGGCGCCAGAAAACGCGCCGAGAAAGGCGAACTGCTCGCCGGCACCATCGACAGTTTCCTGATCTGGCGGCTGACCGGCGGCAAGGTTCACGCCACAGACGCCACCAACGCCTCGCGCACGCTGGTCTACAACATCGCTGAGAATGCCTGGGACGACGAGCTGCTGTCGATCCTCAACATCCCGGCAAAAATGCTTCCCGAGGTGAAGGACTGCGCCGATGATTATGGAATCACGGAGAAAAATCTCTTTGGTGCCGAGATTAAAATCCTCGGTGTCGCTGGCGACCAGCATGCGGCGACCATCGGCCAGGCCTGCTTTGAGCCGGGCATGATGAAATCGACCTACGGCACTGGCTGTTTTGCGCTGCTCAACACCGGCAGCGATCTGGTGCGCTCGAAGAACCGGCTCTTGACCACCATTGCCTACAGGCTGAACGGCAAGACGACCTATGCACTGGAAGGCTCGATCTTCATTGCCGGTGCAGCGGTCCAATGGTTGCGCGATGGCATCAAGGTGATCGGCAAGGCCGAGCAGAGCGGCAAACTGGCTGATGAAGCCGATCCGACCCAAAACGTCTACCTGGTGCCGGCCTTTGTCGGGCTCGGTGCACCGCATTGGGACGCGGAGGCACGCGGTGCCATTTTCGGGCTGACGCGCAATTCCGGTCCGGCGGAGTTTGCCCGCGCCGCGCTCGAATCCGTCGCCTACCAGACACGCGACCTGCTCGACGCCATGCGCAAGGACTGGAAGGGTGCTTCTGCCAAGACCGTGCTGCGGGTCGACGGGGGCATGGTGGCGTCGGACTGGACGATGCAGCGTCTGGCCGACATCCTCGATGCACCGGTCGACCGCCCGACCATTCTGGAGACGACGGCGCTCGGTGCCGCCTGGCTGGCTGGCTCGAAGGCAGGTGTGTGGCCGGATGCCAAGAAGTTTGCGAAGAGTTGGGCACTCGAACGGCGCTTCAAGCCGGACATGGATGGCTCCGTGCGCGCAGCCAAGCTCGCTGGTTGGCGCGATGCTGTGCGCAGGACGCTCAGCGTGTCATAAACAGCCATCAGTGGCGGGTGATGGGGCGCGAGGAATGCAGCCAGACTGGTATCCTGCTTGGCGCGACGAGGCTATCGAACAGCTGAAGGCCAAGAATGCACGCTTGAAAAAAGATCTCCACCTCGGTAGCTGGTTGCGCTATGACTATGACCTGACGGCCGGAACGCTTCTGTTCTCGCAAGACGGGGTCGCCAAGGTCGTCACCGAAATCCAGATTGTCGGCTCAACGAGCACGGAGGCCGGAAACTGGCTGTGGGCTTGGGCAAATTCCAGCCTGCCCAGCGAGCTCCTCAGCGATGCAAAGCTAGTCCGATCCTTCGGAGAGCAGAATGGCATCGACGAACTGGCCCAAGCCTATGCGACGGATGCGGACAGTGCGCTGGAAGTGGTTGGTTGCGAACTCAGTGCGGTGATGGCCCGTATCTGCAATGGGTTGGGTATCTATCGTTGTCCCAGCAGAGAGGACGGCGGTGGCTTTTATCTGATGCTCAAGAGCATCAACTGGGCAAGCTGACGGCAACTGTTCGTCTTCCGGCCAAAGGATCAAAAGCCCGCGCCGTTGCCGGCGCGAGCTCCACTAACGCATATCAGCTACTTAAACGCGCCTTGATCAGTAAGGCGAACGGCACTCCTTGCGAGGGCCGTAATTCGGCTGGAACGTGTTGTCCGAAGCACGGTAGCTGCGATAGCGGTCGTAGCACCATTGGACGTGGGCGTTGCCTCCGTAGACGCGGTTGTTTTCGTTGTTGATGATTGCGCCGGTAATCAGCGCGCCAGTAGCGAAGGCGGCAAGCGGGAACCAATAATCGCCGTGACGACGGTAGCCGGGGCGATATTCGCGATAGCCGCGATGGCCGTTCCAATATGCGCCGCGATTGCGGGAAAAATTGCGGTCACGCGAAAAACTGCGGTCACGCGAAAAATTGCGATTGTGGCGGTCCTTACGCCACTCCCGGTACTGGACTGTCTGCACATCCGGCACCGCGACCTGGGATTGCGGCACATAGTTCGGTTGGGCATTAACGGACACCGCCTCCGCCGCAACGAATGTGACGGAGAGAGTGGCCGCCAGCAGGCTCGTTGTGATTCTGTTCATTGGTCTTCTCCTCGATAGTTTGGCGGACGTCCCTGTGCCGGGAAAACGAGCGGCGCATACAATTGTTCCCCAGACTGGATGCCGCTGTCGGGCAGAAATGCCAGTGTTCCCTTGTCTGTTCTCCCACCGATGGCGCGGCTGGCAAGTGTCGCGACAGGGCGAAGCCGCCCGTGTTTGCGAGCCCTCTTTTTCCGGTTGACCGGTCGAGGCACTCTCCCTATGTTCCGCGCAATTTCGAGGGCCGCCTTTCGCCCGCGGGAGCGCGTAGCTCAGCCGGTAGAGCAACTGACTTTTAATCAGTAGGTCATGGGTTCGAATCCCATCGCGCTCACCAAATCCACGCGATAAACTGTCACCCATCTCTCGGGAAGGGCACACCACAACTGGCTCGAAGCCGTCAGCGCTTCCAGAAATCGCGGTGCGGTGCGAGCATCTCGTCGGCGATTTCTGGGAAGGGGCCAAAGACCTCGATCTTTTTCTGGCCAGAGTCGAGGACGGTGCGCGAAGAGAGGCTCATCGTCGGATTCTCTGCGTGATCCCCGGTGAGCGCCAGCAGCTCGGTCTCCTCGAAGCCGTAGACCAGCCGGCCGATATTCGCCCAGTAGAGCGTTCCGGTGCACATCGCGCAGGGCTCACCGGTTGAGACCAGCGTGCATTGCCATAAGAACTCCGGCTCGTAGGCTGCCGCGGCGCGCCGGGCGAGCTCCGTCTCGGCGTGGCGCACCGTGTCGAGATTGCCTTGCCGCATCAGCACCCGATCGTCCGGCCCGACCAGCACGCAACCAAACGGATGATGCCCATGCGCCGCCGCCTCGCGCGCGACCGCGTCGGCGGATCGAAGGTGGGCGAGCATCTGATCGCGTGTCATGGCAAGATCCTGTCATGCCGACATCCACCGATGAGCGGCTGAGCGAGATTGGTGCCAACGGACGCGAGTGGCAAGAGCCAACTTTTGCTTGAGACCTTTGCCTCGGGATATCAGACCTTTGCCCTACAATCCGCCGGCCGGTCTTGGCGTCGAACAGATGAGCACAGGCGCGGCAAAGCGGAAAGCCGGCTGAAAAGGCCATCCTCGCCGAGCTTCTCGAAGGAGTTCGGCGGCGCGAAAATGCGAACAGCGTCAGACCGAAGGCTCCCCGAACACCAGCGAAACATTGGCGCCGGCGTGGCGTTCGAGCCGGCCGGCGAGGTCGAGTTCCAGCAGCACCATGAAGACCTGGGCCGGGTGCAGGCCGGTGTGGCGGATGATCTCGTCGACCGCCACTGGCGTCGGGCCGAGCGCCTCGATGACGCGGGCGCGGTCGCTTTCGCCGGGCGGTGGTGTGGCCGAGAAGTCGGGCGGCTCTTCGAACGGCGGCACGTCGGGCGCCCGCATGCCGGTCAGCGGGGCGATCGCCCTGGAAATATCCGATGCCTCGGTGACCAGGGTGGCACCATCCTTGAGCAGGCCGTTGGTACCGGCGGCGCGTGGATCGAGCGGTGAGCCCGGCACGGCAAAGACCAGCCGGCCCATTTCGCCGGCAAGCCTGGCGCTGATCAGGGAGCCGGAGCGTTGCGCTGCCTCGACCACCACCAGCCCAAGGACCGCACCCGCAACAAGGCGGTTGCGGCGCGGAAAATCCTGGGCGCGCGGCTGCCAGCCGAACGGCATCTCCGAAATGATGGCGCCACGCTCGGCGATTTCCTCGCACAGGCCGGCATTTTCAGGCGGGTAAGGCAGGTCGAGACCGCCAGCCAGGACGCCGATCGTGCCGGTCGCAAGACTGCCCTGATGCGCCGCGGTGTCGATGCCGCGCGCCAGGCCGGAGACGATTGCGTAGCCGTCGCGGCCGAGGTTGGCCGCCAGCATGCGTGCCATCTTGATGCCGGCCAGCGACGCGTTGCGTGCCCCAACGATGGCGACACCCGGCAGCCGGAAAACAGCTGCGTTGCCCTTTACCGCCAGCAGGGGCGGCGGATGGTCCATGTTGCGCAATAGGGGTGGGTAGTCTGCTTCACCGATCCCGACAAAGCGGGCGCCGGCCTTTCCGGCTAGTTCCAGTTCCGCCTCGGCTTCGGCAACGGAAGGGATGCGAGCGATCCGGATGGCGCCGCCCGAAATCATCAGTTCCGGCAATATCTCCAGCGCCACCTCGGCCGAACCGAAACGGTTGATGAGGTCGCGAAAGGAGGCGGGGCCGACATTCTGGGTGCGGATCAGCCGCAGCCAGCTCAGCCGCTGCCGGTCGCTGAGCCGCGGCCCGGCGGCCGGCCCACTCACCACGGCGGCAGGCTCGCTCACCCCTTGGCTCCGATCTTGCCCTCGGTGCCGGTAAGCAGGCGCGAAATGTTTTCCCGGTGCTTGATGAAAACGATGATGCTCATCACCACGAACAAGGCCGCATTCTGTGGTGTGCTCAGCACATAGAGGGCGATCGGCACGATGACCGCCGCTGTCAGCGCCGCAAGCGAGGAATACCGGAAGAGGAATGCCATCACCAGCCAGGCGACGGCGAAGATCAGCGCCACCTGCCAGGCAAGGCCGATCAGCACACCGAGATAGGTGGCGACGCCCTTGCCGCCCTTGAAACCGAGCCAGACCGGGAAGAGATGACCGAGAAAGGCGCCGAGACCGGCCCAGATCGCCAGGTCAGGCGCGAAATGGCCTGCTATCAGCACGGCGGCCGTGCCCTTCAGCGCGTCGAGTAGCAGCGTCGCGGCGGCAAGGCCCTTGTTGCCGGTGCGCAGAACGTTGGTGGCGCCGATATTGCCGGAGCCGATCTTGCGCACATCGCCAAGGCCAGCCGCGCGGGTGAGCAGGAGCCCGAACGGAATCGAGCCAAGCAAATAGCCGAACACGAGCGCTGGGATGAGGCTGTAAATCATTGTTTCCCCCGCATTTCCCCAGTTCGGCCGGATCAGGCTCGATGCGCCGTGGCCGGTTCAGGCGGAAAACACTGTGCGGCCCGCAACCAGCGTTTGCAAGACCTTGCCTTGCAGTCGCGCGCCTTCGAAACAGGTGTTTTTCGACCGCGAACGAATGCCGCTTTCGCTGACGATCCAGGGTTCGTCGAGGTCGACAAGCGCAAGATCGGCGACAGCGCCCGGCTTCAGCGTGCCGCCGGGCAGGCCGAACAGTTTTGCGGGAGCGGTGGACAGGGTTTCGATCAGCCGCAGCAACGGTACGTCGCCATTGTGGTAGAGCCGCAGTGCGGCGCCCAGAAGCGTCTCCAACCCTATGGCGCCGGCCGCCGCATCGGCGAAGGGCAGGCGCTTGGTGTCGACATCCTGCGGATCATGCGAGGAGACGATGATGTCGATCGTGCCGTCCCTGACCGCCTCGATCATCGCCAACCGGTCTTCCTCGGCGCGCAAAGGTGGCGTCAGGCGGAAGAAGGTGCGGTATTCGCCGACATCGTTTTCATTCAGCGACAGATTGTGGATCGCCACGCCTGACGTCACCGTCGCGCCGTCGGCTTTCGCATGCGTTATGGCGTTTGCCGCCATCGCCGTCGAGATCTTTGCTGCATGGTACGAACCACGCGTCAGCCGGGCCAAGGCCAGATCGCGCTCCAGCGGGATGGATTCGGCTTCGCGCGGAATGCCGGAGAGGCCGAGCCAGCTGGCGTAGAGGCCTTCATTCATCACGCCGGATGAACCGAGGTCCGCATCCTGCGTCTCATGCACGATGGTGGCGCCGAAGTCGCGCGCATAGGTCAGCGCGCGGCGCATCACCAGCGCGCTCGATATGGTGTGGCGGCCATCGGTGAAGGCGACGGCGCCGGCTTCGCGCAGCAGGCCGAACTCGGTCATTTCGCGCCCGTCGAGGCCCTTGGTGATCGCCGCGGCCGGAAAGACGTTGACGATGGCCGTGTCCTTGGCGGTGCGCAGCACGAATTCGACCAGCGCCACATTGTCGATCACCGGATCGGTGTCGGGCATCATGACGATGGAGGTGACGCCGCCGGCCGCCGCCGCGACACTTGCCGACGCGATAGTCTCGCGATGCTCGCCGCCCGGTTCGCCGATGAAGACGCGGCCGTCGATCAGGCCTGGAATGATCGCCTTGCCGGCGCAGTCGATGACGGTGGCGCCCTCGGGCGCGCCCTGGTTCAGCGCTGCTTTGCCGGCGGCTACGATCTTGCGGCCATCGACGAAGACGGCGCCGACTTCATCGATGCCGCGCGAGGGGTCGACAACGCGGGCGCGCTCAAAGACCGTTATGCTCATGCGCCGCGGCCCTCTTGATTACGGCGCGGGTCAAGAAGCGCTTCCATCACCGCCATGCGCACGGCGACGCCCATTTCAACTTGTTCCTGGATGACGCTTTGCGGACCGTCGGCGATTTCCGAGGCGATCTCGACGCCGCGGTTCATCGGCCCGGGATGCATCACCAGCGCGTCATCCTTGGCGGCCTTCAGTTTCTCGGCATCGAGGCCGAAATAGCGGAAATATTCGCGAACCGAAGGCACGAAGGCGCCCTCCATGCGCTCGCGCTGCAGGCGCAGCATCATCACCACATCGGCGCCCTTGAGGCCTTCGGCCATCGAACGGGTTACGATGACGCCCATCTTCTCGATGCCGGTGGGCAGCAGCGTCGACGGAGCGACGACGCGCACCTGCGCGCCGAGCGCGTTGAGCAGCATGATGTTGGAACGCGCCACGCGCGAATGCAGGATGTCGCCGCAGATTGCCACGATGAGCTTCGACAGCGGACCCTTGGCGCGACGAATGGTCAGCGCATCGAGCAGCGCCTGTGTCGGGTGTTCATGCGCGCCGTCGCCGGCGTTGACGACGGAGCAGCCGACCTTCTGCGCCAGAAGGGCGGCAGCACCGGCCGATTGGTGGCGGATGATCAGGATGTCGGGCCGCATGGCGTTCAGCGTCATCGCCGTGTCGATGAGCGTTTCGCCCTTCTTCACCGAAGAGCTTGCCACCGACATGTTCATGACATCGGCGCCGAGCCGCTTTCCGGCAAGCTCGAACGACGACTGTGTGCGCGTCGAGGCTTCATAGAAGAGGTTGATCTGTGTGCGACCGCGCAGGGTCGAGGTTTTCTTCTCCGACTGCCGCGAGATCGCGACCGCCCGGTCCGCCCTGTCGAGCAACAGCTCGATATCGGCGGGGGAAAGGTCGCGGATGCCCAGAAGATGGCGATGAGGATAGGGGGACGAAGCGTCGGTCATCTCAAGGCGCTGCTATAGGGTGGAGACTTTGCGGCTGCAAGCGCGCCAGCTTTGCATTGTAGCCGTTCTCCTCAATTTTTTCGTGTAGATAGCCGATTGTATCGGCCGGTATTTTCATCGCGCGCGCTGCATGGCTTGGCTATATCTAGCCGACAGCCCCGGATTCGTGGCTTTCTGACGATAGAAGGATTGGGCGTGACCGACGACGTGACGAACCAGCCGCCGCCGCTGACGGGCGGCAACGCCTGGCGGGGCGATCCGTTGCTGATCCAGCTAGCGGAGCGTTTTTCCGATCCGGTGCGCCGGGAACTCGATGGTCTCGGCCGCTTTGTGCTGACGCAGGAGGCGCAGGAATTGGCGCGCCTCGCCAATGTCGAGACGCCGAAGCTCAGGACGCATGATCGCCAGGGACGGCGCATCGACGTGGTTGAGTTCCATCCCGCCTATCACGCCTTGATGCGCCGCTCTGTGGCCAACGGGCTGCATTCCTCGGTGTGGGAGAACGGCGACACCGAGATCGGCCGCCGCCATCAGGTCCGCGCCGCCCGGTTTTATCTCACGGCTGAGCTCGAGACCGGGCATCTGTGCCCCATCACCATGACCAACGCTTCGCTGGCGGCCTTGATGGCCAGCCCGAAACTGTTTCGCGAATGGGCGCCGCGCGTGACGACGCGCAAATACGACCAGAGCCAAAAGCCGCCGGTCGAGAAGACCGGGCTGACGCTCGGCATGGGCATGACCGAGAAACAGGGCGGCACCGATGTGCGCGCCAATGTGACGAGGGCGGAACGCGCCGGCAGCGGTTTTTATCGTCTGAACGGGCACAAATGGTTCATGTCGGCGCCGATGTCGGATGCCTTCCTGGTGCTGGCGCAGGCGCCTGAGGGACTATCGTGCTTCCTCGTGCCGCGCGTTCTCGGTGACGGCTCGGGCAACGGCTTCCGCTTTCAGCGGCTGAAGGACAAGCTCGGCAATCGTTCGAACGCCTCCTCCGAAGTCGAATTTGTCAATGCCATCGGCGAGATGGTCGGCGAAGCCGGTGCCGGTGTGAAGACGATCATGGACATGGTCACCCTGACCCGGCTCGATTGTGCCATCGCATCGTCGGCGATCATGCGCGCGGGCCTGGCCGAGGCCGTTCACCACGCCCGCCATCGCCAGGTGTTCGGTTCGACCCTGATCGAGCAGCCGTTGATGCAGCGCGTTCTGGCCGACATGGCGCTCGATGTCGCCGCCGCCACCGCGCTGTCGTTCCGGTTGGCGCGCTCCTTCGACGAGGCGGCCGGCGATCGCGGCGAGGCGGCGTTTGCTCGGGCCATGACGCCGGTCGTCAAATACTGGGTCTGCAAGATCGCGCCGCCTTTGCTCTATGAGGCTATGGAGTGCCTCGGCGGCAATGGCTATGTCGAGGAGGCGCCACTCGCCCGCTACTATCGCGAGGCCCCGGTCAACGCGATCTGGGAAGGCTCGGGCAATGTCATGGCGCTTGATGTGCTGCGCGTGCTCGGCCGTGCGCCCGGCCTGTTCGAGGATGTGCTGGCCGGCATCGACCGTGATCTCGGCGCCGGCGGACGCGGCACGATCGGCGTTCTGAAGGCGGCGATGCAGGTTGCTTCAACCGACGAAGGTTCTGCCCGGCTGCTGACCGAGCAGCTGGCACTGTCGGCTGCGGCGGCGGAATTGCGCCGTCTGGGGGCAGGGCGGATCGCCGACGCTTTCGTCGAGACGCGTTTGGCCGGCCAATGGCGCAACACCTATGGCATGATCGATTCGCGCCACGATGCACGCATGATCATCGACACGCTCTATCCGCCGGTGAACTGAGGACGAGCATCGCAAAAACCGGCGCCATCCACAGTTTTGACGCGTTGGCGGGCATCCTCACGCGTATGGCTAATCGTCGTTAACCTTAACAAATGGTTTCCGTTGCGATGGCGGACGGCAAGGCCCACTGTCCTAGTGCAAGCAGGGAATGGTTCAGATTGGCCGTCTCTTGCTCTGCGAAGCAGGAACACCGATGCGACAGGTACTGACCTCTTTTCTGGCCTTGCACTGGGCGATTGTTTTCGCCCTGCTTGCGCTCATCTGCATCGACGGAAACCGGGGTGTGGCGGCGGCGCTCGGCGTGCTGGGCACCACAATCGAGGGTACCCGCTTCGTCAACCTCGACAATTTCGTTGTCGTGGCGCCGCTCGCCACCGCATTGCTTGTCGTCGCGGTTCTGTTTTTCTGGGCCTTTGTCGAAGCCCTGGTCAACGACGCGACCAGCGCGGGCGCCGACAGCGTCGCCCGCATCGCCTTCATCTGCGCGTCCGGCATGTTGTCGCTGATCGTCATCGGAGGTGCTGCGCAAGGCATCAACGGGCTGTTCATGGCGGTTGCCGTGCAGTTGACGGCACTTCTGGCGTCCTATGTCGCCATGCTTGCCGAGCGGCGGTCCGTGGTTGCGGCAGCGGCTTCCGGCGAAAGCGAGATACATGCCGTCGCGCATGACATGGCAAAAGCCGCAGCTCACAATTCGCTGCTCTCACTCATATCAGGCCGAACGGTCTCCAAGACCGGCTCCAATCACAGGGGAGGCCGCTGATGCGTTACATCTTCGGGTTCTGGGCGGCGCCGATGGCGATTTTCTGGGGCTGGTTCTATCTGTCGGCCAATGACATCAATTTCGGCTACACGATGCTCAGCCGACAGATGCACGACTTCTTCTTCCAGCTCTATGGTCAGATGCTCGGCATCGACCCGGCGATCATTCCCGGCATGGTGGCGAAGACGTGCGTCTTCGACGGGTTGCTGCTGATGGCGCTTTGGGCCTTTCGTCGTCGCCGCGAAATCGCCGGCTGGGTCAGACAGCGCTGGGCGGGTCCGGTTCCGTTCGAGCGGATGCGTGGAGCGACTGAAGCCGGTCCAAAACTCCCTGCAGAATAAACGCGGCTGCCGCCGAATCGATCTTGCCGGCGCGCTTGCGGCGCGAGAAATCCATCTCGATCAGCGTCCTTTCGGCCGCGACCGTCGATAGTCTCTCATCCCAGAGGACGAAGGGGAGGTCGCTCATCTGTGCCATGTTGCGGACGAAGGCGCGCGATTTCTGCGCACGCGGCCCTTCCGAACCGTCCATATTGATCGGCAGCCCAATCACCACCGCGCCGGCATTCTCCTTCTGCAGCAAGGCAAGCAGCACCGCCGCATCGAGCGAAAATTTCCTTCGCATGATGACCGGACGCGGATGGGCGAAGGAAAACCTCTGGTCCGAGACCGCGACGCCGATCGTCTTGTCGCCGAGGTCAAGCCCCGCCAGCGTCTTGCCGCCGGTAAGCCGCGCCGGCAATTCTTCGATCGTGATAATGCCCACCGGCCGTCCTTCGCCTTTCACCACCAGGTGTTTTGTCAAACGCGTGGCGGACAAGTAACCCTTTGATCTCGGGGCCATCGGCGTTCTATCCTTTGGCAAGACAAAAATCGAGGAATGCATTCATGAAACTGACCTGGTACGGCCACTCGGCCTTTCGCATCGAGACCGCTGATGCCAAGATCCTCATCGATCCCTATCTGATCGGCAATCCGTCCTGGACGGGCGGCTGGGAGGGCCCGGCCGAGGGGATCACGCATGTGCTGCTGACGCATGGCCACAGCGATCACATCAGCGGCGCCGTGGAGGTGCTCGGCAAAAGCGGCGCGCAGTTGGTCGCCAATTTCGAGATCTGCATGTATCTGGTCGGCAAGGGTGTCAGCGACAAGAAGATCAACCCGGGCAACATCGGCGGCACCGTCGATTGCGGCAGCTTCACCACCACTTTCGTCCAGGCGCTGCACTCATCCTCGTTCCCGGGCGAGGGTGGCCAGAACACCTATCTCGGCAATCCGGGCGGCCTCGTCCTGCATTTCCCGGAAGACAAGACGCTCTATCACATGGGCGACACCGACATCTTCTCCGACATGGCGCTGATCAACGAGTTGCATGAACCGAAGGTCGGCCTGGTGCCGATCGGCGACCGCTTCACCATGGGGGGCGCGGTGGCGGCACTTGCCTGCCGGCGCTTCTTCAAGTTCGACACCGTGGTTCCCTGTCACTTCGGCACCTTTCCGATGATCGATCCGACCGCCGACAAGTTCGAGGCCGGCCTGGAAGGATCCGGCATCAAGGTGGCTTTGCCCAAGATTGGCGAGACGATTACGATTTAGAAGCAGCCAAAATGGAATGAAACCATGGCTTTGAGGCAATCTCTTTGCGTTTCGATGTTTGTCGCGGCGTCACCCGCGCTCGCGGCGGACGATTTCATCGAAGGCGTCTACCTGCAATCCGAGGAGCTTTGCAAACAGGCCAAAAAGGACACGCTGCAAACGCTGATCGACGCCGGCAACATCGTGCTTTCGGCGTACGGCCTGCAAAGCGTCGAATACAATTGCGAGTTTCTGCAGATCAGCAAGGCGACGGCTTCGCCGAGCTGGGCGGTGACGGCCATCTGCCAGGAACCGGGCTATGTCTTCCCGGATGTCCTCTCGGTGACGCAAATGAACGCGAAGCAGATCGATCTCGTGTCGGTCCGGCCGACCGATGACGAGGGCGAGGCGAGCGGCAATGGCGGCAGCTACTATCTCTGCGAGGGCGTTACCCTGCCATAGACGTATTCTGAGGGGCCACGAGCGGGCCGCCGGCACAGCCTGGTCTCTCGCACGATGCATGTTGCGCAGCGCGCGCGGCGCCGCTATAGCCCGAACTGGTTTTCCCCGAGGCAAAAACATGTCCGTAGATCTTCAGACAGTGAAGCGCGTCGCGCATCTCGCCCGCATCGCGGTGAGCGAAGAAGATGCCGAACGGATGACCGGGGAGCTGAACGCCATTCTGGGCTTCGTCGAGCAGCTGAACGAGGTCGATGTTTCCGGTGTCGAACCAATGACCTCGGTAACGCCGATGGACATGAAGAAGCGCAGCGATGTCGTCACCGACGGCGGCAAGGCCGCCGACATCGTCGCTAACGCGCCGGCGACCGAAGAGAATTTCTTCCTCGTGCCGAAGGTCGTGGAGTAAACCGGCCGATGGCAATCGAGATCGCCATTGAGAAGCCGCTCCAGGACGACGTGCGCAGGCTGGTCACGGAACTCAACGAGACCTTGCTCGAACTGACGCCGCCGGAGCATTGCTACCATTTGACGGTCGAGCAGATGGCCGGTGAGGACACGACGGTTTTCATCGCCCGCGATAATGGCCTGGCCATTGGCTGCGGCGCGCTGAAGCGTCATGACGGCGCCATTGGCGAGGTCAAGCGCATGTATATCAGGCCGTCGCATCGCGGGCAGAAGATCGGCGCGAAAATCGTTGAGCGGGTCGAATCGCTGGCGCGCAACGAGGGGCTGAAGCGCCTGGTGCTGGAGACGGGCGATCGTCATCCCGCGGCGTGGACAGTCTACGAACGCGCCGGGTTTTCGCGCTGCGGCCCGGTGCTGGATTATCCCGATTCTGAGTGGTCGGTGTTTTACGAAAAGAGCCTTTGATGAGCGACCTGACCCAGCTGACGATTTCACAGGCCCGCGCCAAGCTGCGCGACAAGGAAATCACCGCGACCGAGATCACCGAGGCCTATCTCGGCGCTATCGAGCGCGCCAATCCGGCGCTCAATGCCTATGTCGCCGTGACCGGCGACAAGGCGCGCGACATGGCCAAGGCGTCCGACGCCAGGCTGGTCAAGGGCGAGGGCGGTGCGCTGGAAGGCATTCCGTTGGGGATCAAGGACCTGTTCGGCACCGAAGGCGTCCACACGCAGGCTTGCAGCCATGTGCTCGACGGGTTCAAGCCGCGCTACGAATCGACCGTTACGTCAAATCTGTGGGCCGACGGCGCCGTTATGCTCGGCAAACTCAACATGGACGAGTTCGCCATGGGCTCGTCCAACGAGACGTCCTACTATGGCCCGGTCATCAATCCGTGGCGGCGCTCGCGCCTCGATACTGCGGTGATGCCCACGACGCATCAGGGCGACGGCGGCTTCGTTTCGGCCGGCGGCACGAGGACCGTGCGCAGCCTGGACAATGCGCAGTTGGTGCCGGGTGGCTCTTCTGGCGGGTCGGCCACGGCAGTCTCCGCCTTCCTGTGCGCCGGCGCGACCGCGACGGACACTGGCGGCTCGATCCGCCAGCCGGCCGCCTTCACCGGGACGGTCGGCATCAAGCCGACCTATGGCCGCTGCTCACGCTGGGGTATCGTCGCGTTCGCCTCGTCGCTCGACCAGGCCGGCCCGATCGCGCGCGACGTACGCGATGCCGCGATCCTGTTGAAATCGATGGCCTCTGTCGATCCGAAGGACACGACGTCGGTCGACCGGCCGGTGCCGGATTATGAGGCGGTGATCGGCAAGCCGATCAAGGGCATGAAGGTCGGCATTCCCAGGGAATACCGCGTCGACGGCATGCCCGAAGAGATCGAAGCGCTGTGGCAGAAGGGCATTGCCTGGCTGAAGGACGCCGGCGCCGAGATCGTCGACATTTCCCTGCCGCATACGAAATACGCGCTGCCCGCCTATTACATCGTGGCGCCGGCCGAGGCTTCGTCCAACCTCGCCCGCTATGATGGCGTCCGCTACGGCTTGCGCGTGCCGGGCAAGGATATCGTCGACATGTATGAGAAGACCCGCGCCGCGGGTTTCGGCCGCGAGGTCAAGCGCCGCATCATGATCGGCACCTATGTGCTGTCGGCCGGCTATTACGACGCCTACTATCTGCAGGCGCAGAAGGTGCGCAATCTGATCAAGCGGGATTTCGAGACTGTCTTCGCCGCCGGCGTCGATGTCATCCTGACCCCGGCAACGCCGTCCGCCGCCTTCGGCATCGCCGACGAGGACATGGCTGCCGATCCGGTCAAGATGTACCTGAACGACATCTTCACCGTCACTGTGAACATGGCGGGCCTGCCGGGCATCGCTGTGCCCGCCGGGCTCGACGCCAAGGGCCTGCCGCTCGGCCTGCAGCTGATCGGCCGGCCGTTCGATGAGGAAACCCTGTTCCAGACCGCTGCCGTCATCGAGCAGGCCGCAGGCACGTTCCAGCCGGAGAAGTGGTGGTAGGGACGTCGCTCGTCTAGCGCATGCCCTGAAAGTCGAATCGATTTTCGGAAGGATCCTGCGCAAAATCAAAGTGTTAGCGTCCTTTGAGCGCGCACGCCCGCGCGGCGCTGCAATGGGGTGAGCGATGTTCTTCTACCTGTCCAAGATCTTTTGGTTCTTCATCCAGCCGCTGAACCTGGCGATCTTTCTGCTGCTGGCGGGATTGCTCGCGGCCATGATCGGGCGCCGGCGGCTGGCGGCTACCGGCAGCGTGCCGGCATTTCTGGTCCTTGCGCTGTCAGCGTGGACGTCGCTCGGCGCCATGATGCTCAATCCGCTGGAAGAGCGCTTCGCGCGCCCGCCGCTGCCGGCAAAGGTCGACGGCATCGTCGTGCTCGGCGGCGGCTTCGAGGGCGCCATCAATCTGGCGCGCGGCGGCTATGAGTTGAACAGCAGCGGAGATCGGATGGTCGAGACCGCAGTTCTGGCCCGGCGCTTTCCTACCGCCAAGGTGGTCGTCTCCGGCGGCACCGGCGCGTTGTTTCTCGATGGCGAGGGCGATGCCGCAACCGCGCCGCGCCTGCTCACCGCGCTTGGCGTGGCCGCCGATCGTCTGATCCTGGAGAACAAGTCCCGCAACACCTATGAGAACGCGGTCTTCACCAAGGAGTTGCTAACGCCGAAGCCCGGCGAGACCTGGCTGCTGGTGACTTCGGCCTTCCATATGCCGCGCGCCAAGGCGCTGTTCGACAAGGCTGGCTTTGCGACTGTTCCCTGGCCGGTCGACTATCGCACCTCGGGCAAAGAAGGCATCGGCCTGTTCCGCGACAATCCAGCCGATTCGCTGCAGGCCGCCACCATGGCCATCCGCGAATGGATCGGGCTTTTTGCCTACTGGCTGTCAGGCCGGATCGATCAGCCTTTTCCAGGCGGCTGACCGATCACCGCCTGCCTGGCGGCCGAGAAGAACTGGCGCCGCACCAGAACGGCCAGCAGCAACAGCGTCGACAACACGAACACCATTGGGTCGACGAACCAGCCGAGATAACCGATCGAGAAGAACACGCCGCGCAGGCCGGAGTTGAAGTGCTTTCCGGCCAGCATGTTCATTTGCGCCGCACGCCACACCGCCGTTTCGGTGACCGGATTGCGTGAGGCTTCGCCATGCGGGATCGGCACGGCGCCGATCAGGATCGTGCAATAGTTGAACAGCCGGTACGCCCAGCCGAATTTGAAGAACGAAAACGCCAGGATCAGCACCAGCCCGAACACCTTTATCTGGAAGGCCGCGCGCGACGGCGCGCCACCCAGGGGCAGGTCGCTGAGCACTTCAAGAACCCGGTCGGATGCGCCGAGCAGGGCAAAACAGCCGCCGATGGCGATCAGCGAGCTGGAGGCGAAGAAGGCGGTGCCTTGCTGCAGCCCGCTCATGATGGCGGTATCGACGATGCGGATCTCGCGCTCGGCCATGGTCCGCATCCAGGCTTGCCGCTGTGCATTCATCGCCGTCGTCAGTGACATGCGGCTGACCAGCTTGCCGTCGGAGGCGAACGTGTGCAGCAGCCACGCGACGAGGAAGAAGGCCAGCGCCGCGAGATCGGCTGTCGAAAGATCGAGGGAATCGCCCATGGCCTGAATTTAGCACATTCAGCGCGATCGCTTCGATGTCCGCCTACAGCGATAAGGCACCAATGTCGCTGCCGGAGCAAACAAGGTCGGCGGGTGCAGCGCCGCGATTTCCAAAAGAGCGGAAACATCGTGGGAATTCCTATATGTAGTCATCGACCTGACGCCAGGAGACAACGCCGCGTGTTCCTTTCGGTTTTCGACCTGTTCAAGATCGGCATAGGACCCTCGAGTTCGCACACGATGGGGCCGATGACAGCCGCTGCGCGGTTTCTCGACGAGGTCGCGGGAAATGACTGGCCGCGTCCGGCGGGCGTCAAGGTCGATCGGCTTGGCGCAAGTCTGCACGGGTCACTCGCCTACACCGGTATTGGCCACGGCAGTGATCGCGCCGTCATGCTCGGCCTTGCCGGCCTGACGCCGCAGACGGTCGATCCCGACCAGGCCGATGGCATTGCCAGCCGCATCGCCGCCGAAAAGCGCATTTCGCCGCCCGGCCATCCCGCCTATCGCTTCGATCCGGCCACCGATCTGGTGCTGGACCGCAAAACGCCGCTCACCGGTCACGCCAACGGCATGGCGTTCTACGCCTATGATTCCGGCGGCCGCCTGCTGCTCAAGCGCATCTATTATTCGATCGGCGGCGGCTTCGTGGTTTCCGAAGAAGAACTGCAGCGGATGAAAGCCAAAGGTTCGGTGACAACCGAAGGCAAGAAAGTGCCTTATCCGTTCAAGAATGCGGTCGAGATGCTGGCCATGGCCGGCAAAAGCGGCCTTTCCATCGCCGACATGAAACGCGTCAACGAGGAGACGCAGATGACGCGCGAGGAGCTCGACGCCGGCCTCGACGGAATCTGGAGCGCCATGAAGGGCTGCATCGACCGTGGCCTGTCGCAGGATGGCATCATGCCGGGTGGGCTGAAGGTGCGCCGCCGTGCCCGCATGCTGCACGATAAGCTGCAGGAGCAGTGGCAGCAGAACAAGCCCAATCCTTTGCTCGCCAATGACTGGCTGTCGATCTACGCCATGGCCGTGAACGAGGAAAATGCCGCCGGCGGCCGCGTCGTCACCGCGCCGACCAATGGCGCTGCCGGCACGCTGCCGGCGGTGCTGCGCTACTGGCTGCATTTCCATCCCGAGGCGGACCAGCCGAGCATTCGTGATTTCCTGCTGACGGCTGCCGCCGTTGGCGGCATCATCAAGACCAACGCGTCGATCTCGGGCGCCGAGGTCGGCTGTCAGGGCGAGGTCGGCTCGGCATCGGCGATGGCGGCGGCCGGCCTGTGCGCCGTCATGGGCGGCACGCCCGAGCAGGTCGAGAATGCCGCCGAGATCGCGCTCGAACATCATCTCGGCATGACCTGCGATCCGGTCGGCGGGCTGGTGCAGGTGCCGTGCATCGAACGCAATGCGCTGGGCGCGGTCAAGGCGGTGACGGCAGCGTCACTGGCCATCAAGGGCGACGGCATCCATTTCGTACCGCTCGATGCGGCGATCGAGACCATGCGCCAGACCGGCCTCGACATGAACGAGAAGTACAAGGAAACCAGCCTTGGCGGGCTTGCAGTCAACGTCGTGGAGTGCTGAAGGCTGGCCTAAACCGCCACTGTGGAGAAGTCGATCCGGTCGTTGACGCGTTCGCGTGCAGGACTAACCTTAAGCGATGTCTCTCAATCTCATAAAACTCTGTGTCGGCTGCGACAGCGTCGAGGATCTCGAAGAGTGGATCGCCTTCCGCCTCGACGAGCGGCGGCGCGCCGGTGAGCCGGTCGAGCAGTATCACACCACCCGTATGATGCCGACGCGCGGCGCCGAGGTTACCGATGGCGGTTCGCTCTATTGGGTGATCAAAGGCAATGTGCAGTGCCGCCAGTTGATCACCGAAATCCGGCCGTTCACCGACAGTGAAGGCATAGGCCGTTGCCATCTGATACTCGACCCCGAGGTTGTACGCACCGACTGGCAGCCACGCCGGGCTTTTCAGGGCTGGCGCTACCTGAAGCCGGCGGACGCGCCGCTCGATCTGGGTAAGGGCAAGGCCGGATTGATCGAGATGCCGCCGAAACTCAGGCGCGAGCTGGCCGATCTCGGTCTGCTCTGACCCCAGGTGGCATCACCGCCTGGCCCTTTGCACTGCCCGATGTGGGGCTTGCAAGCGATGTGGCAACGCCACATCTTGTTTTTCATGAGCGATAAGAAGCAGCCTGTGCCAGCGGGGACCAATCCTGCGCCGATCAAGCCTCAATCCAACGCCGGCGAGATCGACGCCTTCATTCGTCAGGCGAGGACACTTGCCGCGTCGGCGACCGATTCGGGCAGGCTGATCCTTGCTCTCGACGCAACAATGAGCCGCCAGCCGACCTGGGATCTGGCTTGTGAGCTGCAGGGCCAGATGTTCGACGCTGTCGGCAAGGCCGGAACCCTCAGCGTGCAACTGGTTTATTTTCGTGGTCTCGGCGAGTGCCGTTCGTCCGCTTTCGTGAGCGACACCAATGCCTTGAAGCAGCTGATGACGCGGATCGAATGCCGCAGCGGCCACACCCAGATCGGCAAGGTCCTGACGCATGCGTTGAAACAGACGGCGGCCGCCAAGGTCAATGCGCTGGTCTACATCGGCGACGCGATGGAAGAGAATATCGACGATCTGGCCGAAAAGGCCGGCAGCCTCGGCCTTCATGGCGTTCCCGTCTTCGTGTTTCAGGAAGGCCATGATTCCGGCGCAGAAAAGGCGTTCAAAGAGATTGCGCGGCTGTCCAAGGGGGCTTGGTTTAGATTTGATCGGCGGGCTGCCGCGACCCTGGCAGGACTGCTTTCGGCCGTCGCCGTGTTTGCGACCGGCGGGTTGAAGGCGCTCGAAGCCAGGGGCAGGCCGGAAGACCGGCTGATGATCGAGTATCTGCGGGGCGGCGGAAAATAATGGGCGCGATCATCGCTTTTGGAGCGTTGCTTCTGCTGCTCCTCGGCGCGGTGACGATCTTTCTGCGTGCCGAGCCGGCGAAACTGGCGAGCACGCTGCGAACGCTCGGGCCGGCTCTTCTGGCACTTGTCGGCGTCGCCGTGCTTGTGGTCGGCCGGGAAGGCATCGGCGGCATGATTCTCACCGGCGCAATTGCCTGGTATGGTTCCATGCGCATGAAACGCCAGCCGGCCGGGCTTGCACCGGGCAAACGCTCGACGGTGCGCACAGCGGCATTGGAAATGGAACTCGATCACGATACCGGCGGCCTCGAAGGACTGGTCCTGGCTGGCCGCCACGAAGGCAAGATGCTTGGCGCGATGGGGCTGGCGGAATTGCAACACCTCTACCGCGAACTCTCCGGCGATCCGGAGAGCCGACAGCTGCTAGAGACGTATCTTGACGGCAGATTTCCCGTCTGGCGCAAAAACGCTGAGACGAACGGTGGCGAAGGGCTGGGTGTTGCGCCAGGTCCGGGCGCCATGACTAAGGAGGAGGCCTACAAGGTCCTTGGTCTTGAAGCGGGGGCCGCCGCGGCGGATGTCCGCAAGGCGCACCGCCGCCTGATGCAGCGCCTGCACCCCGATGTCGGCGGCACGTCTTTCCTGGCGGCGCGGATTAACGAAGCCAAGGACGTCTTGCTCTCCAATCACAACTAGTCTCCTTCGACGCAGAATTTTTCCGGGAGATGGCTTGCACGCCGTCCTACTGCTGGACGGCGTAGCACTCGATGTTCTTCTTCTTCAAAGCGGTACAGGCCTTCCAGGCGGCGGTCTTCGAACCGAAGCCACCGAAGCGGGCGCGGTAGTAGGTGACGCCATCCTTGTCGAAGGCGACAGTGAAACCGGAAGCGTCCGCCAGCACCTTGGGCGCCTGCTTGGTGGTCTTGTCGAGAAAGGCCTGGGCCTCGGACTGCTTGGGCGACGAGGCGACCTGAATGGCCCAACCCGAAGGCACCGACGCGGTGTTGACCGGGTCGACAGCCGCCGGCGTCGGCTCGGCATAGGCCGCTACAACCTGGGCCGTCGCGACTTGGGGGGCTGAAACGATGACGGTCTTGACCTTTCTGGTCTTGACGACGGGGGCTGCTTCTCCGGCCTGCGCGGTATCGTCTTCCGCGACCGTGGCGTCCTCGGCAACGGTGACATCGTCCTGCGCTATGACAGGCTTGTCGTCCGGTGTCGGAGCGTCATGCTTGGGCAGGAGAACCTTGGCAAGGGCGGTGATCGGGTTGTTGCCACCGGCCTTGGCGACCAGATCGCCACCACCGCGAGTCGACGCCCTCGGCAGATAGGTGTTGATCAAGCTGGCCATCTGATTGTCGCGGCTGCCGCCCGAGGTGCCGCCCATGACCACGCCGACGATGCGGCGATTGCCATCGGAAACCGATGAGACGAGGTTGAAGCCGGAGGCGCGGGTGTAGCCAGTCTTGATGCCGTCGACGCCCTTGATGCGTCCAAGCAGACGGTTGTGGCCGTTGATGCGCTGGCGCCCATAGAGAAAGGAGCGCTGCGAGAAATAGCCGTAATACTGGGGAAAATGCTCGCGCAGCGCGATGCCGAGCGTCGCCATGTCGCGCGCGGTGGTGAACTGGCCGGGGTCGGGCAGGCCATTGGCGTTGCGGAACACGGTGCCGTTCATCCCCAGCGCACGCGCCTTGGCGGTCATCATGCGGGCAAAAGTGGTTTCATTGCCGCCGAGCATTTCGCCGAGCGCGGTGGCCGAGTCATTCGCCGACTTGGTGACGATCGACAGGATCGCGGTCTCGACCGTGACGGAACCGCCCGGCTTCACGCCAAGTTTCGTCGGCGCCTCGGCGGAGGCCTTGGCGGAAAACACCACTGGCGTGTTCCTGCTGATCTTGCCCTTCGCCATCGCTTCGAAGGTCAGATACAGCGTCATCATCTTGGTCAGCGAAGCCGGATAGCGCCTGCCGTTGGCGTCGGCGGAGTAGAGCACTTTGCCGGTCTTGGCATCCACGACGATGGCCGCCTGCCTGGCCGCCAGCGACGAGGCAACGTCGCCAAAAACGAATGTCATCGCCAGGGCGATGATCATCATCGTTTTGAGAGGGGAGGTAGATTTGGAAACGATGCCCAACAACGCCTTACGCACTGGTACTTCCCTTGGATTTCTTCGTTGCGTTGGAGGCGGCAAAGGGTCCTGCCTCGCTTCCGGCCAAGCTACCGGCGCAGCGTTACCAATCCGTTTATGGTAACCGCCGCGTTCACCATTTTCTTCGGGCTTGTGGCTCTCTTTATTCGATTTTTAGCCATTGGCTGCGCAGGCGGGTCCGCAAGCCCGCGAAATCTTGACTTTTGTGCGGTGCACAATATATTATCTTGCATTGCACAAGGGCGCCCCGAAGAAGGACGCTTCAACCGTCAAGGGAATCGTGAAATGACCCAGACCTATGAGGACTTCAGCAAATACGGCAAAGAGTTCGCCGACACCGGATTGAAGAGCTTTGCGTCGCTGTCCAAGGGCGCGCAGGCGATTGCCACCGAAGCTGGTGAATACACCAAGAAGAGTTTTGAAACCGGCAGCGCCACGGTGGAGAAGCTGTTTTCAGCCAAGTCGCTGGAAAAGGCGATCGAGATCCAGTCGGATTACGCCAAGCAGTCCTATGAGGCGTTCGTCGCCGAGGCCACCAAGATCGGCGATCTCTATGCCGAACTCGCCAAGGAAGCTTACAAGCCATTCGAATCGATCGTTGCCAAGGCAAAGTAATTTTGCCCGGGCGAACTGATTTCGCCTGACGTGACCCCAGATTCAGCCTTTGAACCCGAGAAAAAGCCCGGCCACGGAAACGCGGCCCGGCTTTTTCGTGTCAATTTCCGTTCCAGAGCCTCGCGCCCCTTCACGATTGCGAAAATCGTCCAAGTTTGGTGACCTAGCCATATTGTCAGCTAACCAGAAGGGCTTAAAATCGTACATCGAACACCTACATGTCGAACTCGCATGGGGAATCGAAAGAGGCAGGAATACGTGACGATCGGTTTGACTGCCACGAGACGAGTGGTGCGGATGCAAGACGGCGACGGTAACGGCAATGGGGCCGGCCGTGGGACGGCCGTCATCACGCGCACCAAAACCAAGACCAAGAAGCCCAGCCTTTATCGGGTCCTCATCCTCAACGACGACTACACTCCGATGGAGTTCGTGGTTCACGTGCTGGAGCGTTTTTTCCAGAAGGATCGCGAAGCCGCCACACGCATCATGCTTCATGTTCACAATCATGGAGTGGGCGAGTGCGGGGTCTATACATTCGAGGTGGCCGAGACCAAAGTGTCCCAGGTCATGGATTTCGCCCGACAGAATCAGCATCCGCTGCAATGCGTGATGGAGAAGAAGTGAGGTAACATGCCGGCTTTCTCCCAAGGCCTGGAAAAGGCGCTTCACCAGGCGCTGACGCTCGCCAATGAGCGGCACCATGAATATGCAACCCTAGAACATCTGCTGCTCGCGCTCATCGACGACACCGAGGCGGCCGCCGTCATGCGCGCCTGCAATGTCGATCTCGATGAGCTCAAGCACACGGTTCTCACCTATATCGACACCGAGCTCGACAACCTCGTCACCGGTTACGACGAGGACTCCAAGCCGACCGCCGGTTTCCAGCGCGTCATCCAGCGCGCGGTGATCCATGTGCAGTCGTCTGGCCGCGAGGAGGTTTCGGGCGCTAACGTCCTCGTCGCCATCTTCGCCGAGCGCGAGAGCCATGCCGCCTATTTCCTGCAGGAACAGCAGATGACCCGCTACGACGCGGTCAACTACATCTCGCACGGCATTGCCAAGCGTCCGGGCGCATCGGAGACACGCTCGCCGCGCGGTGCCGATGACGAGCAGGGCGGCCAGAACGGCGCCGAGCCACAAGAGGAAGGCGGCAAGAAGAAGCAGCAGCAGGATGCGCTGACGGCTTATTGCGTCAATCTCAACAACAAGGCCAAGGCCGGCAAGATCGACCCGCTGATCGGCCGCGAGTCCGAGATCAACCGCACCATTCAGGTGCTGTGCCGCCGCTCGAAGAACAACCCGCTCTATGTCGGTGATCCCGGCGTCGGCAAGACGGCGATCGCCGAGGGTCTGGCCAAGCGCATCGTCGAGGGCGACGTTCCCGAAGTGCTGCACAACGCCACCATCTTCGCGCTCGACATGGGCACGCTGCTCGCCGGCACGCGCTATCGCGGCGATTTCGAGGAACGGCTGAAGCAGGTCGTCAAGGAACTCGAGGACTATCCCGGTGCCGTGCTGTTCATCGACGAGATCCATACGGTCATCGGCGCAGGGGCTACTTCAGGCGGCGCCATGGATGCGTCCAACCTGTTGAAGCCGGCGCTGTCATCGGGTGCGATCCGCTGCATCGGCTCGACCACCTACAAGGAATTCCGCCAGTTCTTCGAGAAGGACCGTGCTTTGGTGCGGCGCTTCCAGAAGATCGACGTCAACGAACCGACCATCGCGGACGCCATCGAGATCATGAAGGGCCTCAAGCCCTATTATGAGGAGTTCCACAAGGTGAAGTTCACCAACGAGGCGATCAAGGCCTCGGTGGAGCTGTCGGCACGTTACATCAACGACCGCAAGCTGCCGGACAAGGCGATCGACGTGATCGACGAGACCGGCGCCTCGCAGATGCTGGTTCCGGAAGCCAAGCGCAAGAAGACGATCGGCATCAAGGAGATCGAGGCGACGATCGCCACCATGGCCCGCATCCCGCCGAAGACGGTTTCGGCCGATGACGAGAAGGTGCTGCAGGGTCTCGATATCGAGCTGAAGCGCGTCGTTTATGGCCAGGACACCGCGATCACCGCGTTGACCTCGGCGATCAAGCTGGCGCGTGCCGGCCTGCGCGAACCGGAGAAGCCGATCGGCTCCTACCTGTTCTCCGGCCCGACCGGCGTCGGCAAGACCGAAGTGGCCAAGCAGTTGGCCGCGTCGCTCGGCGTCGAGCTGATCCGCTTCGACATGTCGGAATATATGGAACGCCACACCGTCTCGCGGCTGATCGGCGCTCCTCCCGGCTATGTCGGCTTCGACCAGGGCGGTCTTCTGACGGACGGCGTCGACCAGCATCCGCATTGCGTGCTGTTGCTCGATGAGGTCGAGAAGGCGCATCCGGACCTGTTCAACATCCTGTTGCAGGTTATGGACCATGGCAAGCTGACCGACCACAATGGCAAGCAGATCGACTTCCGCAATGTGATCCTGATCATGACCACCAATGCGGGCGCGTCGGATGCGCAGCGCGCGGCGATCGGCTTCGGCTCGACCAAGCGCGAAGGCGACGATGTCGAGGCGATCAACCGGCTGTTCACGCCGGAATTCCGCAACCGTCTCGATGCGATCATCCCGTTCGGCTCGTTGCCGGTGCCGGTCATTCATCAGGTGGTGCAGAAGTTCGTCATGCAGCTCGAGGCCCAGCTTTCCGAGCGTGGCGTCACCTTCGACCTGTCGGCGGATGCGATCGCCTGGCTCGCCGACAAGGGCTATGATGAGCGCATGGGAGCGCGGCCGCTCGGCCGTGTGATCCAGGAGCACATCAAAAAGCCGTTGGCCGACGAGGTGCTGTTCGGCAAGCTCAAGAAGGGCGGCACGGTGCGTGTCACCGTCGAGAAGAAGGAAACCGGCGAGACCGGCCTGAAGCTCGAATCACTCGCCGACGAGGCGCCGGTGAAGCCGAAGAAGGAAGAGCCGGAAGAAACAACGAAGCCCAGAAAGGCCGTGACGAAAAAGCCCGCGGCCAAGAAGCTGGTGGCGCAGAAGCCCGAAGCCAAGGGCAAGGACGGCGGCAAGCGCAGCCTCGTGCCGCAACTGCCCCGAAAGAACTGACCTTGACGAAAGTCGAAAAAAGCCCCGGAAATGAACTGACCCCATAAAGTTGGACGGTTCATTGAGTTGGTAGGTTTAAGGGCTGGTTCCTGTATTGCACAGGGGCCAGCCCTTTCAGTTTCAGTTTGATGCGGCGGTGGTTGTAATAGTCGATGTAGTCCGTGATGGCGTCGTCCAGGCTTTGAACGGTGTCGAAGGTTCCGGGATGGAAGAGCTCGGATTTGAGGATGGCAAAGAAGCTCTCCATTGGGGCGTTGTCGAGGCAATTGCCTTTGCGTGACATGCTCTGTTGGAGGCCTCTGGCTTCCAGCCTGCGTTGGAATGCCGACATCTGATACTGCCATCCCTGATCGGAATGCAGGATCGGCCTTTCGTTCTCACCAAGCCGGGCGAGGGCTTTGGTCAGCATATTGTCCACCATTTTGAAGCGTGGCCGCCGCGCCGTCTCGAACGCGACGATCTCGCCATTGTAGAGATCCATGACCGGGGACAGATAGAGCTTGTCGCCGGCCAGGCTGAACTCCGTCACGTCGGTCACCCATTTGCGGTTGGCGCGGTCGGCGCCGAACTTGCGCTGCAACAGATCGGGAGCGGTCCGCCCAGCCTCGCCCCTGTAGGAGCGATACTTCTTCGGCCTGACCAGCGACTTCAATCCCATCCCGGCCATCAGGCTCTGGACGGTCTTGTGGTTGACGCGCCGGCCCAACCGGTGCAGTTGCGCAGTCACCCGGCGATAGCCGTAGCGACCCTTGTGGCTGTCGAAGATGGCCTTGATCGCCGCCTTCAGCGCCGCATGGCGGTCCGAGCGCTTCGCTGCTTTCTGTCTGTAATAGAACGTGCTGCGCGCAAGCTTCGCCAGCTCGAGCAGCCCCTCAAGCGAATGCAACGGCCTTAACGCCTGGACGGCTTGCGCTTTTTGAGCGCATGTCCCTGCGTTAAGGCCTCTAGTTTTTTTAGGTAGTCGTTCTCCATCCGCAGATGCTTCAGCTCAGCCAGCAGTTCTTCGCGGCTTTTGGCCTCGTCACTGGCTGCAACAGGCACTGCGGGGGACGGCGGCTTTGACATGGGTCGTCCTCTGGGACGTGGGCCGAGCGCCTCTATCCCGCCCGCATGATAGCGCTTCTCCCAGCCCGTCAGGCAACTGGCATTGCGGATATTGAACAATGCAGCCGTCTGCCGATACGACAGACCTTCCTCCCACATTCGCTCAAGCACCGACAGCCTGAACGCCGCGTCGTAACGACCGTACTTACCAGATAGCCCGGCATCGCCATGCGCCTGGTACAACGCAACCCACTTGCGAACAGTGGCCGCATCAACGCCATGCATCGACGCCGCACTCGCGCAGCTCTCATCCCCGCCTAAATAGCTATCGACAACCGAGCGCTTGAAACTCTCGCTGTATTTGGACATGCAAAACCCCCGAAGGTTGTGTCCAACTTTCGGGGGGTCAGTTCAAAACGGGGCTTTTTTCATTGGAGCGGGAGGACGCATGGCCGGGCAGATCATTATCCTGAACGGCGCGCCGCGATCGGGAAAATCAAGCATCGCGAGGGCTATTCAGGAGAGCTTCGACGGCGTCTGGCTCAATCTCGGCGTCGACGTCTACGAGCAGGCCACGCCGGCACGCTATCGGCCTGGGATTGCGGCCTGGCGGCGAGCGTCCGGACCTTGAGGGCCTCGTGCCCGGATTATACGCCGCGCTCTACGAATCGATAGCCGCTCATAGCCGGTTGGAGCTGAATGTCGTTGCGGATGTCGGCCATCACGATGCCTATTCGAAACCGCTCCACATCCTGGCCGATTGCGCTCGCCGGCTTGTAGGTCTGCCGGTGCTGTTTGTCGGTGTTCGCTGCCCGCTGGAAATCATCATGGAAAGGCGTGCGGCCAGCGCGGCAGACAAGGGATATGTAACCGGCTCGCCCGATGATCCCGTCCCGCTGCCCGTGCGTCTGTGGCAAGAAGAAGTCCACCGCCCAGGCGTGTACGATCTGGAAGTCGACACCTCGCTCCTCAGCCCTGGGCAATGCGCGGATACGATCGCAGAGCAGCTTAGCACCGTATCCAACAGCGTTTCAGAAACTATTCAACCCATCCAGCGCGGCCCTTGAGCCGTTTTGACCGGCATGGCCGCCGCAGGCGGGTTCGTCCAGATCGGCGAATTTACAGCCCGCATACGGCCGGCGATTGCATGGTGGAGCTCTCGATTTCAGCGGCCATGCGGTCCGACGCGAAACGTGTCACCAAATATCCGCACGCCTTCCAGATCGCGATCATCAGGAATGCACCCGCATAGCCATCCACGGCATAGTGCCAGCCAAGTACGACGGAACCGACCATAATGACGCCGGCGAATAACCACATCACAAGACCGGCCAGCCGAGACCGCCGTGTTGCGTAGAGGGCGAACAGCACCGCCATCGCAACGTGCAGGGATGGGAAGGCGGATATACCGACGCTGCCGGTAGTTGCGCCGGTATAGCCACTCCACAGCATATCCTGCGTGCTGAGCGCCCAGATCGGATAGACGCGATCGGCAACGGCAAGTGCTTGCATGAGGGGGTGAAAGTCGTTGCCGAACCCCAATCGCTCGTAAAAGCAAGGGCCAGCCGACGACAGGCCCATCGCGAGGAAGAAGCCACCCAGCGTCCACATCGTCATGAAGCTCATCAGGAACTGGTGACGCAGCTTCGTATCCTTGCGTGTGATGCACACGGTGAAAACCGTGGTGATGAGCACGACGAACCAGAAATTGTACGCGATGTTGATGATCTTCAACGCAAGCGGCGACTGGACGACAAACCACAACCATTCGTGCGGGGCTCGACCGAAATGCAGGATGCGATCGGCGTGAGCCAATGCTTTGTCCCATGCAAACGGAGAGAGGATTGCAATGGCTCCCTTCAACACACCGATCGCGGATATGAAGGCAAGACCTGCACCCAGGCCATTCAGGCTGTTGGCAATGCGTTCGGCATCGCCAAAGAATCTACCCAGTGACTTGAGGAAGGTGTGCAGCGGTTCGGTATCCCGCTGGACCAGCGCAAGGTGGAAAAGCGTCCCAAGTGCAAGGGCTGAGCCGCAAATCCAGAAGGCGATGAAAAGATACTCGGCGTATTCCTCCAGAACGCCGAAATCCGGCATGTTTCCAGTGTGCCACCCGACTGCGCTTGCCAGAAGCAGCGCAGCGGCAGCCATAGCGTGCAGCAGCCGGTGTCGCCAAAAGGCATCCGCCAAGATACCAAGAAAAGCACGTCCGAAAATTGCCCCCGTCAGCGGGGCCGATGCCGCAACCGAATCTTCCATGGTTTTGAAGCCCCACAGCTCGCCACGCCGTTACTGTTTTACCGTGAGACGGTTCAATATTTCCTAATCAGACGATTAGAGTTGCAAACGGTTGAGTCCCGGCGCCGGCACGGCCGGGCACTAGAATCGTCTTCTCGGCTAAACGGCGCTACCCGGTCCGCCACATCGGCTGACCTCTCGCTCTCAATTTTTGAGCGCAGTCCGGATCTTTTCGGCATTTTCGGTCAGCACCTCCGGCTTCTCCATTCCTCCCGTGTGCGACTTCAGCGGGATGCCGTCGAAGCGCGGAATGACATGTACATGCAGATGATAGACGGTTTGCCCCGATGCCGGCTCATTGAACTGCATGATGGTGACGCCGTCGGCGCCAAAGGCCTTTTTCACCGCCAGCGCCACTTTCTGAACGACGTTCAAGAGATGGCCGAAAATTGACGGGTCGGCGTCGAGCAGGTTGCGCGATGGCGCCTTCGGCACCACCAGCGTATGGCCTGGCCCCTGCGGCATCACATCCATGAAGGCGATCACCGCTTCGTCCTCGTAGACGCGGTGCGAAGGAATTTCGCCGCGCAGGATCTTGGCGAAGATGTTGTCGGTATCGTAGGCGGCCTCTGTCATGGTGAACGCTCCGGATTGTGCCTTTCGTGTAGCGAAACGGTGGAAAATCGGCAAGACGATCGGACGAAGTCGGCCCTGCTCGTCAAGGCAGCCCTGTTGCTACTCCTCCAGATCCTTGCGGAACGGGGTGTGCTCTTCCAGATATTCGCTCATCCGCTCCACCTCCTGCCGTTCGCGCCGGAGGTAGTCGGCGACGGCATTGCGCAGGCCTGGGTGTGCAATGTAGTGCGCGGAATGCATGGTCACCGGCCGGTAGCCGCGCGCCAGCTTGTGCTCGCCCTGCGCGCCTGCCTCGACAACCTTCAGCTTGCGTTCGATGGAGAAGTCGATCGCCTGGTGATAGCAGACCTCGAAATGCAGGAAAGGGTGGTCCTCGATGCAGCCCCAGTTGCGGCCATAGAGTGCGTCGGAGCCGATGAAATTGATGGCGCCGGCGATATAGCGCCCATTGCGCCTGGCCATCACCAGCAGGATGTCGTCGGCCATGCGTTCGCCGATCAACGAGAAGAATTGACGGTTGAGATAGGGCCGACCCCATTTGCGGCTGCCGGTGTCCATGTAGAAGGCGAAGAAATCGTCCCAGGCCTTCTCCGTGAGGTCCTTGCCGGTCAGCCGGTCGATCGAAATGCCTGGGGCAAGCGCTTCACGCCTTTCCTTCTTCATCGCCTTTCGCTTGCGCGAGGCAAGGGTGGCGAGGAAGTCGTCATAGGTCGAAAAGCCTTCGTTGAAGAAATGGAATTGCTGGTCGGTGCGGTGCAGGAAACCGGCCGCTTCCAGCACCTCCACATCGCTCTCTTGCGCGAAGGTGACATGCGCGGAAGAGACGCCGAGTTTTTGCGTCACTGCCTTCAGGCCCGCCGCGAGACCGGCCTTCACTTTGGCGCTGTCCTCGCCTTTGCTGACCAGCAGGCGAGGGCCGGTGACCGGGGAGAACGGCACGGCACTTTGCAGTTTGGGATAGTAACGGCCGCCGGCGCGCTCGAAGGCATCCGACCAGCCATGATCGAACACATATTCGCCCTGGCTGTGCGATTTGAGATAACAGGGCACCGCGCCCAGCAATCTGCCTTGCCCGTCCTCCAGCCTGAGGTGATGGCCCTGCCAGCCGGTACGCCGCACGGCGCATCCAGAATCTTCGAGCGCACTTAGAAAAGCGAAGGAAACCAAAGGATTGTAACTGGTTTCTGAATCTCCGCGCGCAGTTCCGGCAAAGCCGTTCCATTCATCACAGGTGAAGGCGCCGATGCCGGCGGCGACGCGGATCGAATAGTCCGCATTGGCCGTTTGTCCGTCACCCTCGTCGCCCTGATCCATGAGGCTTATTTAAGCTCCGTCCGGCCTGGTACAAGTCACGTTTCAGACACTCAGGCGACTTTGACCAGATCGGGTTCGAACCCTTCGAACGTCATCTGGTCGGCATATCTGAAGGTCAGGTCGACCGCCGGCTGGTCATGCACCGTCCAGGTGATAACAGGCATTTTCAGCCTTTCACGCACGAAGCTGACAAATGGGTTCGGCAGGTCGCCGGCGGCGTAGGAGGTGAAGGCGATCTCATGCGCCAGCATGGCGAAATGCGCCTCGATCAACCCGACGTCCTTGCCGTAGGCGGTGAGCCCCCCTGGGATACCCGGCGCGTCCTTCGGAAAATCGCGGACCAGCCAGTGGTCGAACGACATGATCGCCGCTTTGCCCTTGTAGCGCTTGAGCATCTTGCCGACGCTTGCCACCAGGCCTTCGTCATAGCCGGGCGTGCCTTTCAACTCGACCACCAATGGCACGCGGCCGTTCACCAGGTCGAGCGCTTCCTGCAGCGTCGGCACATGGTCCGCCGTGCCACCGACCCTGAGCGCCGCGAGTTCAGCTGCGGTACGCTGCCAGACGAAACCATCCTGGCCGGTCAGGCGCTTGAGATCGCCGTCATGGATGATGACGGGAACACGGTCGGACGACAGGTGCACGTCGCATTCGATGGCATAGCCGCGCTCGGCGGCCGCGGCGAAGGCCGACAGCGTGTTTTCCCAGCGCGTCTTGTTCATGTCGTGGAAGCCGCGATGGGCGACGGGCCGGGCGGTCAGCCAGGATAGGTCGGTCATATCTGTCCCCTGGCTCATTCGATTTCGAAGACGGCTTCGATTTCCACTGCGGCATTAAGCGGCAGGCAGGCGGTGCCGACGGCGGAGCGCGCATGCTTGCCACGTTCGCCAAGGGCCGCCACCAGGAAATCGGAGGCGCCGTTGGCAACCAGATGCTGCTCGACGAACTCAGGTGCCGAGGCGACGAAAACGGTGATCTTCACCAGACGGCTAATCTTCTCGAGGTCGCCGAGTGCTGCCTTGGCCTGTGCCAGGATGTTGATCGCGCAGTATTTTGCCGCGTCCTTGCCGCCTGCCGTATCCAGATCGCGACCTAACAGCCCGCTCGCCTGCAGCTTGCCGTCCTTGAGCGGCAATTGCCCGGCGGTGAACAGCAGATTGCCGGTCCGGCAATAGGGCACGTAGTTGGCGGCGGGCGCGGCGGCGACGGGAAGCGTCACACCCAGATCGCTTAGCCGCTTTTCGATTGTTTCACTCATGGTATTTCCCTATTGCTTGGTGACGCCGCGCCGGCCGGGCCGAAATTGCTATTTTTGCCTCGCTTCCGCCACGACTTTTTTTAAGCTGGACCATCTTTCCCTGCGGCCTGCCATCAGTCGCGACGATCGGAGTACCTCATGCGCGCAACGCGCCTCGCATTCCATGCCGTCCTGTTGTCGGGAGCCCTCTCGATAGGCCCTGCCTTTGCCGCGCCGGCGCTGCAAGCCCACCGCGCCGTCTACGATCTTACCCTGAAAAAGGCTTCCGATCAGTCCGGCATCACGGGCATATCCGGCCGCATGGTCTATGAGTTCAATGGCTCGGCCTGCGAAGGCTATACGGTGAAATTCCGCTTCGTCACCCAGATCGTCACCGCCGACAACACCAGGTTGACCGACCAGCAGACGACCACTTTCGAGGACGCCGAAGGCAAGACTTTTTCGTTCGTGACAAAATCCTTCGTCGACCAGAACCTCGACAAGGAGGTCAAGGGCATCGCCACGAAAGAGACCAAGGGCCTGAAGGTCGACATCGACAAGCCTGAAAAGAACAGCGTCGAGCTGGCGACAACCCAATTTCCGACCCAGCACCTGGTCGAGCTGATCGGCAAGGCCGAAAAAGGCGAGAATTTTTACGAAACGAACCTGTTCGACGGTTCCGAAGACGCCAACAAGGTGATGACCACCACTGTCGTGGTCGGCAAGAAAACCGATGCCGACAAGGCCGACCCGGAAGCTTCGGCACTGGCAAAGCTCGCCACGGACAAATACTGGCCGGTCGACATCGCCTATTTCGACGACACCAACAAGACGGGCGAAGAGGTGCCGGAATACCGTATCAGCTTCAAGCTGCATGAGAACGGCATCACCCGCGATCTCGTCATGGACTATGGCGACTTCTCGATGACCGGCAAGCTGGTCAACCTGTCGCTGTTCGACCAGACGAAACCCTGCCCCGCCAAATAGTGCCGGTCTAGGCAGTTGATTTACCACGACACGGCGTGGTCGTTGCGATCGACTTGAACGTGCCGCAATCGTCTCTCAACCTCTCCCAGCGTCCAGGCGCGAGGGGGATCAGCTTGAGCAGGATCGATACATTCGTCGCGCCGCGGCCCAACCCGGCACTGATCAGGGCCATGACATCCGTCAACCGGATCGTCATGCTGCGCGGCATTCCCGGATTTCGGGATCTGTTGCCGTTCAATCGCCTGGCCGGTCTTCGCGGCGTCGCCAATGTCCGCCATATCGACTTTCCCGACGCCGATCTTGAGCGGCTGAAGGCCAGTTGCGGGGCAGGGAAGGCGACCTTCATCACGCCCAATCATCCCGAGTTCTTCACCGACTGGATGATCGACAAGGAGATTGTGTCGCAGGTCAGCCCGCTCACGGCCTCATGGGCAACCAATGGTGTCGTCAACGGCCTTGGCCGGCTGATGCAGAAGTTCTGGCTGGCCAACAATCTGATCGCCCAGATTCCGGGCAACAGCGGGGCAGCCAAGGAACACTCCGTCGCCTGGGCCTTGAAAGGCCATGGCGTGCTGCTGCATCCCGAAGGCGGCGTTGGCTGGCATGCCAACATCGTTGCGCCTTTGCTGCCGGGTGCCGTCGAGATGGGGCTCGAGGCCCTCAAGCGCGGCCGGGCCACGGATCCGGATTTCAAGGTCTGGATCGCGCCAGTCGTCTGGAAGCTGGCCTTCACCGGGAATGTCGAAGCGGCGCTGGCGAAGGAATGCGCCTATGTCGAGAAAAGCCTGAAAATAGAACGCCTTGCGACCGACACGCTGCCGCAGCGCATCCACCATGTCTATTCGACGCTGCTGGCCCGCGATGAAGCAGCATCGGGCATGCCATCCGACGAAGGCGCAACCTATACCGAGCGTCAGCAGGCATTGGTTGCTGAACTCGGCCGCCGACTCGGCGAAAGCATCTCGCCCGACACTGATGTCACCGACGCAACCGAACTTCTGCGGCGGGCGCGTCGTTGGCAGCGCGAAAACAGTGGCGATGCGGAAGGCCGAAAGCAGGTCCGCGCGCTCGCCGACACGATTCAGAGGCTGCAACGCGTCGGGCCCTGGGCCGCGGCCAACCCGCGCATCAGCCTGGAAGAGATCGCCGAACATCTGAAGCGGGTCCGCAACGACTATTGCCGGGGCGGACTGCGTGACACGATCAACCGGTTCATTCCGCAGCCGGCCGGACCGCGTTGCGCCCATATCCGGGCGCCGGAGGCGCTGGGCCTGCATGAGTATGCCGGCTCGATCGACGATGCGGTTGCCGAGTTGCATCGTCGCATGCAGGACACAATGACCAGCACCGTGGCTGAAGTCGAGGCCGGCGGCGGCTTCATTTTCTATCCGAATCCCTTCTATCATCGCTAGACGAGTGCCTGTCGGCGCAAGATGAAGGAATACGGCAAGCCTCATGGCAGTCTATGTCGACGCAGCGATCTGGAACTGGGCCGGCCATCGCTGGTGCCATCTGTTGGCCGACGACACCGACGAGTTGCATCGCTTTGCCGCCCGGCTCGGCGTCAAGCGTTCATCGTACCAGGGACCGCCCAAGACTTCGGCGCCGCATTATGACATAACGGGCTTCGAGCGTGATCGTGCGGTGCGGCTCGGCGCTATCGAATGCAGCCGCGAGGAGATCGTCGCGGTCTTCCGGCGGGTGCGGGTGCCGAACGGCAAGGTCAAGCGCTGACAGCAGGGCGCGGATCGTCGCACGCAACACCACGGATCCTGCGGCGCTTGCGTTTATCGCGCATCCCCTCTATATGCGCGCTCATTCCACACACGGACTTTGGTGTCTGCCCGGGAGAAATCCGGCTGAAACCTCCGGTGGCGTTCGAGGACAAAGTCCAAAAATGCCTGTGTCCGTGGAGGCTAACCGGAAAGGAACTTTGAATGGCACTGCCTGATTTCAGCATGCGCCAGCTTTTAGAAGCTGGCATTCACTTCGGCCACCAGACCCACCGCTGGAACCCGAAGATGGCGCCCTACATCTATGGCGCCCGCAACAACATCCACATCATCGACCTGTCGCAGACGGTGCCTTTGCTGCACCAGGCGCTGAAGCAGGTTTCCGACACCGTTGCCAAAGGTGGCCGCGTGCTGTTCGTCGGCACCAAGCGCCAGGCCTCCGACATCGTCGCCGATGCGGCACAGCGTTCGGCTCAGTATTATGTCAACTCGCGTTGGCTCGGCGGCATGCTGACCAACTGGAAGACGATCTCGAACTCGATCCAGCGCCTGCGCAAGCTCGACGAGATGCTGGCCGGCGAAGCGCAAGGGTTGACCAAGAAGGAACGCCTCAACCTCGACCGCGAGCGCGAGAAGCTCGACAAGGCGCTGGGCGGCATCAAGGACATGGGCTCGACGCCCGACCTGATGTTCGTGATCGACACCAACAAGGAAGCGATCGCCATCCTCGAGGCCAAGCGCCTCGGCATCCCGGTCGTCGCCATCATCGATTCGAACTGCGATCCGGACAAGATCGACTTCCCGATCCCCGGCAATGACGACGCGGCCCGTGCCATCCAGCTCTATTGCGACCTGATCGCCAAGGCTGCGATCGACGGCATCGCCCGCCAGCAGGGCGCGCTCGGCGTCGACATCGGCGCTTCGGTCGAAGCTCCGGTCGAACCCGCGCTCGACCCGGCTCCGGCCCCGGCGTCGGAAGCTCCCGAAGCTTGATAATCGAAGGCCGGTTGCGGCCTTCATCTTTCTCATATTCTGGCACGCTAAACAGACGCACCATCGAATACCGATGGTGCGTCGGTGCATTTAAAACAAAGAGGCGACAATGAGCATTTCGGCTGCACAGGTCAAAGAACTCCGCGACTTGACCGGCGCGGGCATGATGGATTGCAAGGCCGCGTTGACCGAGACCAACGGCAACATGGAAGAGGCCGTCGACTGGCTGCGCAAGAAGGGTATCTCCAAGGCCGACAAGAAGGCTGGCCGCACCGCGGCTGAAGGTCTGATCGGCGTCGACAATGGCGTGCGCGAAGCTGCCGTCGTGGAAGTCAATTCCGAGACCGACTTCGTGGCCCGCAACGCCGCGTTTCAGGAAATCGTCGCCAACGTTGCCAAGGTTGCGCTGGCCTATGGCACGACGGAGGCTGTGGCCGCCGCAAAGTATCCGGGGTCCGACAAGTCGGTTGCCGACACCATCAAGGACGCTGTCGGCACCATCGGCGAAAACATGGGCTTCCGCCGCTCGGCCAAGCTCACCGTTCCGCACGGCGCTGTCGCTACCTACGTTCACAACGCGGTTGCCGACGGCCTTGGCAAACTCGGCGTGCTGGTCGCGATCGAGACCACGGGCAATGAGCATGCCGCCAACGCCTTTGGCCGCCAGGTGGCGATGCATGTTGCCGCCACCAACCCTCTGGCGCTGACGGCAGAGCAGATCGATCCGGCCGCGGTCGAACGCGAGAAGGCGATCTTCTCCGACCAGGCGCGCCAGTCCGGCAAGCCGGAAGCGATCATCGAGAAGATGGTCGAGGGCCGTCTGCGCAAGTTCTACGAGGAAGTCGTGCTCCTGAAGCAGGCCTTCGTGCTCAATCCCGACATCACTGTCGAGAAGGCGCTGAAGGATGCCGAGAAGGAGATTGGTGCGCCGGCCAAGATCACCGCCTACCTGCGCTTTGCGCTGGGCGAGGGCATCGAGAAGGAAGAGACCGATTTCGCCGCGGAAGTCGCTGCAGCGGTCAAGAAATAGCCCTTTCCAGGGCTCACGAACTCAGGCAACTCGGCCGGGTGTCCGCAAGGAGGCCCGGCCGATTTCTTGTGCGGTGTCGATAAAGGCCCTGAGCTTCGGCGCCATCGCCGCCCGGCGAGGGAAATAGAGGAATAGCCCCGGTTCCTCGATCGCCGTCTGCGGCAGCACCTGGACGAGGCGGCCCGCGGCAAGATCGGCGCGCGCCAGCGGCTCGAACACATAGGCAAGCCCGACGCCTGCAAGCGCAAGATCGATTGCTGCGAGCGAATCCGTCACGACAACGCTGCCCCGCGTCTCCATGGCGATGTCCTTGCCATCCTCGATCAAATCCCAGCGATAGAGCGCACCGGAGCGGACGAGCCGGTAGCCGATACAATTGTGGTTCGCCAGGTCGGCAACGCCGCCGGGACGGCCGTGCCTTCCGATATAGGCGGGCGAGGCGACGATGACGACGGAGAATGGCGGCGTCAGCCGGACCGCAACCATGTCCTGAGCGATCATCTCGCCAAGCCGGACGCCGGCATCGAAGCCTTCGCCGACGATATCAACCAGACCCTGGTCAGCGAAGACCTCGACCGTAACCTCCGGATAGCGCTCGGCCATCGCCGCGACCACCGGCGTCACCGCCAATGGTATCGCTATGTTGGAGGCGTTGATCCTGAGCAGGCCAGACGGCCTGCCTTTGACGCTGCGGATGCGGTCCATCCGCTCGGCAATATCCTGGAGGGCCGGAGCCGCCGTTTCCACCAGCGCCTTGCCGGCCTCGGTGAGCGAAACGCTGCGCGTCGTGCGGGCGAACAAGGGCTGGCCGATCCGCTCTTCGACAATGCGCACCGCATGGCTGACCGCCGAAGGGCTCATGCCGAGTTCGGCGGCGGCAAGCGCGAAGCCGCCACGCCGGGCAACGGCGACCACGACCGGAAGATGGCTGAGCAGATCGCGATCCATTCATGAATGATATCGCATGGTCTTTGCGAACAATGCAACCTTATCGATGCCAAGGCGGTGGTCCACATTGTCGCCAACTCATCGGCGATCGGCTGATGGCACTGAGGAGACGAGACATGAACACGTTAAAGCACGTAACTTTCACGGCAGGCATGGCGTTGGCGCCGATGGATGCCGGTGGGGCGGAGCCATCAGACTGGCGGGCCCTTGCAGACGAACGCGCGGTCATTCGCATTGCCGATGCCATCGACCGGGCCGTTGACGCCCAGGACTGGAAACTTGCACGCGGCTATTTTGCGGATCGGATCACCGCCGACTTCAGCAGTCTCTCCGGACAGCCGGCGGCCAACATCGCTTCCGACGATCTGGTTGGCGCTTGGGCGGCCAACCTCAAGGGCAGCAAGACAAGCCTGCATCTGCGCACCAATCACCAGGTCGCTCTCAAGGCGGACACGGCGACTGTCCTGTCGAACGGCTATGCTTGGAACCGGATGGAAGGCAATGGCGACCCGCTTTGGGAGGTCTGGGGCACCTATGAGCATCACCTGACGCGTTTTGCGGATGGCTGGAAGGTCGATGGCTTCGCGTTCCACATGACACACGAGCGCGGCAATCCCTGGGTCAAGAACACTCCGGGCCAGTGACGCGCGGGGTATCTATCACCAAGCATTGGAAGACGATCATGACCATGACCTACTACACTCTTGGCAACAGCGGCCTTAGGGTCAGCCGACTGGCACTGGGCACGATGACTTTCGGCAAGGAATGGGGCTGGGGAGCCGACAGGGATACGGCGCGGGCGATTTTCGACGCCTATGTCGAGGCGGGCGGCAATGTGTTCGACACGGCGGATCTCTACACAGATGGCACGGCCGAAGCCTGGCTTGGTGAATTCATCGCCGAGCGCGGGCTGCGCGACACGGCGGTGATAGCCAGCAAGTTCACCATGAACATGCAGCCCGGCAATCCGAATGCTGGCGGCAACGGCCGCAAGAACATCATGCGGGCCGTCGATGCTTCGCTGAAACGGTTGGGGACCGACTATATCGATCTCTATCTCATGCATGTCTGGGACAGGCTGACCCCGGCTGAAGAGGTCATGCGCACGCTGGACGACCTGGTCCGGATGGGCAAGGTGCGCCATGTCGGCCTTTCCGATGTGCCCGCCTGGTATGCGGGCCGCGCACAGGCGATCGCCGAATTGCGAGGATATGAGCCGGTTTCGGCGCTACAGCTCGAATATTCGCTGGCCGAACGCGCGATCGAGAACGAGTTCGTGCCATTCGGCACGCGCCATGGCGCCGGCATCATGGTGTGGAGCCCGCTGGCCGGCGGTTTGCTGAGCGGCAAGTATCGACCGGCCCAGACCGGAAACGGCCGCCTCGACGGATTTCGCAACTCGACGCATCCGGGTTTCCAAAAGTTCACGCAACGCAACTGGGCTATCGTGGCCGAACTCGAGAAGGTCGCATCCGAGGTCGGCCGCAGCATGCCTCAGGTCGCGCTCAACTGGGTGGCCACGCAGCCGGGGATCGCAACCGTCATCCTCGGTGCGACGACGCTCAGCCAAATGCGTGACAATCTTGGCGCGCTGGATTTCGAGATTCCGAAAGCGCATCGCGACCGGCTGGAGAGAGCCAGCAGAACTCCAGCGCCGTTTCCCTATTCCTATTTCGGTTCGCAGATACAGGCGCGCGTTACCGGCGGCGCGACAACCGGCGACAAGCCCCCCAACTACGTGTCACCGGTGCTTATCGAAGGAGAGTCGGCCAGCGTGTCCACCAATTGATCAATGGGCAGGAAACCGGCAATTTGCCGTTTGGGCGCCGCGTGACATCGCGGCGCCCTTCGTGTATCGGAACGCCATTGTTTCGGATGGCGCGCCTGCGCCAGAGCAGCCACCCGGAACGCGCCACATGCAAATGAAGAGGCCCAGATGACGGTGAAGCCCCTCTACCGACGTGTCTTGCTGAAAGCGTCGGGCGAAGCACTGATGGGCGAGCAGCATTTCGGCATCGACGTTTCAGTAGTGGATCGCATCGCCGGCGACATCGCCGAGGCGCGTGCATTGGGCATCGAGGTCGGCGTCGTCATCGGCGGCGGCAACATCTTTCGCGGCGTGGCCGTTGCCTCCAAGGGCGGCGACCGTGTCACCGGCGACCACATGGGCATGCTTGCCACGGTGATCAACTCGCTGGCGCTGCGCACGTCGTTGAACAAGATCGGCGTCGACGCCGTGGTGCTTTCGGCGATCGCCATGCCCGAACTTTGCGAGAGCTTTTCGCAGCGCCAGGCGACCGCCTACATGAACCAGGGCAAGGTGGTGATCTTTGCCGGCGGCACCGGCAATCCATTCTTCACCACTGATTCGGCCGCAGCCCTTCGCGCCGCTGAAATCGGCGCCGACGCGCTGTTCAAGGGCACTCAGGTCGACGGCGTCTACTCGGCGGACCCGAAGAAGGACCCGAATGCGACGCGTTTCGAGCGCATCAGCCATGGCGAAGTCATAAATCGCGGCCTTTCCATCATGGATACCGCTGCGATTGCACTTGCGCGCGAAAACAACATTCCGATAATCGTCTATTCGATCCACGAAAAAGGTGGTTTCGGCGATATTCTGAGGGGCGGCGGCCGCTGCACGGTCGTCGCGGACGATTGATCGGCGGCCTGACCCGAAAAGGGAAGCCGGTTTTCGGAAGTTCGATTCGAAGACGGCCCCGAAGCAGTGAGCCCGCATTAGACGGTCGAGGAGATAAAGATGAGTGGTGAGTACGACGATCTCAAGCGGCGCATGGATGGGGCCATTGCCGCGTTCAAGCATGATCTGGCCTCGCTGCGGACCGGTCGCGCCTCCAGCAATCTGCTCGATGCGATCCAGGTGCAGGCCTACGGCACCACCATGCCGATCAATCAGGTCGCCAACGTCTCGGTGCCGGAGCCGCGCATGATCTCGGTATCGGTATGGGACAAGTCGATGGTTGGCGCGGTCGACCGCGCGATCCGCGAATCCAATTTGGGGTTCAACCCGATCGTAGACGGCACCAACCTCAGGATTCCACTTCCCGAACTTAACGAACAGCGCCGCAAGGAACTGGTCAAGATCTCGCACACCTACGCCGAGAACGCCCGTGTCGCCGCGCGCCATGTGCGCCGCGACGGCATGGACTTCCTGAAGAAGGCGGAGAAGGACGGCGACATCAGCGAAGACGATCAGCGCAAGCGCTCGGACCAGGTCCAGAAACTTACCGACGAGACGATCAGCAACATCGACCACCTGCTTTCCGATAAGGAAGCTGAAATCATGCAGGTTTAGGGTCATGGCCGCCGGCTGACCCGAAAGCAAGAACATGGCAACGCCCGCGCATGTCGCGATCATCATGGACGGAAACGGACGCTGGGCCAAGGCGCGCGGCATGCCCCGTCTTGCGGGCCACCGTGCCGGTGTCGAGGCGCTGCGCAAGACGGTGCGCGCGGCACCTGGGCTCGGCATTTCCTACCTGACCGTCTATGCTTTCTCGTCGGAGAATTGGTCGCGGCCGAAGTCCGAGGTCAGCGACCTGATGGGCCTCTTGAAAATGTTCATCCGCCGTGACCTTGCTGAACTGCACCAGAGCGGTGTGCGGGTTAGAATCATCGGCGACCGGGCAGGGCTGCAGTCTGATATCAGGGGACTGCTCGATGAGGCCGAAACGCTGACGGCCGCAAACGAATCGCTGACGCTGGTGATCGCCTTCAACTATGGCGGACGAGACGAAATCGTTCGCACGGCACAAAAGCTTGCGGCGGCCGTGGCGCGTGGCGAACTCGACGCCGAGGCGATATCAGCCGAAAGTTTTGCCGGCGCGCTTGATACGCAAGGCATTCCCGACCCGGAACTCGTCATCCGCACCAGCGGCGAGCTTCGGTTGTCAAACTTCCTTCTGTGGCAAGCCGCCTATAGCGAACTCGTCTTCCTGCCTTGCTATTGGCCCGACTTCAGCCGCGAGCACCTTGCGGAAGCTTTGCGTGAGTTTGCTGGCCGCGAACGCCGTTTCGGCGGACTTGGAGGCCAGGACGTCGCTTCGCGACCGGCCGCGGGATGAGCAATCTTCAACTCCGTATCGTTTCGGCGATCGTGCTCGCCATCATCACTCTCGGCTTGACCTGGATCGGCGGTTTGCCGTTCCGGCTGCTGTGTGCCGTGATCGTAGCGGCGATCTTCTATGAATGGACCCGCATGTCGCGGCCAACCGGGGCAACGGGTCTGGGTTTCCTGCCGGAAGCACTGCTGGTTGTCTTCATTGGCGCCTTGATTGGCGGCCTGGCCTCCTCCTGGCTGCTACCGCTTGTGGCGGCCATTGTTGCCGCAACGGCGATAGCCGCCTCGGTTCGCAAGACCGGACAATGGGATGCGAGCGGCCTTGCCTATGCCGCGGTTTCAGGCCTGTCGCTCGCCTTGCTGCGGGATGGCGATCGTTCAGGCCTCATTGCCATCCTGTTCCTGTTCGCGGTCGTCTGGGCCACCGATATCCTTGCCTATTTCGTGGGGCGCGCCGTTGGGGGGCCGAAACTGGCGCCGGCGATCTCGCCCGGCAAGACGCGCAGCGGCGCACTCGGCGGCGCTGTCGGCGGCGTCGTCGCCGGGCTGGTCCTCGCCGCAGCTGCCGGTGTCGGCAATCTGGTATTGCTCGGCTTGGTCGCGCTCGTGCTGTCGATTGTCTCGCAGGCAGGCGACCTGTTCGAATCCTGGATCAAGCGCCGCCATGGCCGCAAGGATTCGGGGGCGCTCATCCCGGGCCATGGCGGCGTCATGGATCGTGTCGACGGGCTTGTCGCAGCGGCATTCGCCCTATACGTCATCGGCTGGATTTCGGCGAACGCCGATCATCCGGCGCAGGGTCTGTTTCCCGTTTGAGCGATGTCATTTCAGGGTCCTATGCGCGGTGCGCCTTGGATTCGCCCGGATTGGTGTCACAGTCACGGCGCAGTCTGCGCCGTGGAAGAATTTGAGGGTTTGTCTTGAACGAGATTCTTCACGCGCTTTTCAGCACAGAAGGCTTTGTCCTGGGCACGCTGGTGCCATTCCTCTTCGTGCTGACAGTGGTCGTGTTCGTCCATGAAATGGGCCATTACCTTGTCGGGCGCTGGTGCGGCATCGGTGTCAGGGCCTTCTCGATCGGCTTCGGCCCGGAACTTTTCGGCTTCAACGACAGCCACGGCACGCGCTGGAAACTGTGTGCGATACCGCTTGGCGGCTATGTCAAATTCGTCGGCGACATGAACGCCACATCGAGCCAGCCCACGTCGGAAGAAATTGAAACGCTGACCGAGGAAGAGCGCAAGGTCGCCTTCCACACGCAGCCGATCTGGAAGCGCGCGGCAACGGTGGTGGCCGGACCGTTGTTCAATTTCCTGCTGACGATCGTCGTCTTTTCCGTGCTGTTCACCGCCTATGGCCGCTATGTCGCCGAGCCCATGGTGGCCGAGGTGACCGCCGACAGCCCGGCGGCGAAGGCCGGCATTCTTCCCGGCGACCGATTCGTCAGCGTCGACGGCAACAAGGTCGAAACCTTTGGCGACGTTCAACGCCTGGTCTCGGGCCGTGCCGACGACGCAATCACCTTCGTCATGCTGCGCGACGGCCAGGAGGTCACTGTGACCGCGGCGCCGCGGCTGATGGAACAGGAAGACGCGCTCGGCAACAAGGTCAAGGTCGCCGTGATCGGTGTCGTCAATAACAAGGAACTCGGCCAGCCGAGGCTCATCACCTACACGCCGGTCGGAGCGGTCGCGGCGGCGGTCGAGGAAACCGGTCACGTCATCCAGCGCACCGGCCAGTTCCTGCAGCGCTTTGTTGTCGGGCGCGAAGACAAATGTCAGCTGGGCGGTCCGGTGAAGATAGCCGACATGGCGGGCAGGGCTGCGAAACTGGGATTCGAATGGCTCGTGCAGCTGGTTGCACTGCTATCCGTTGGCATCGGAATTCTGAACCTTTTGCCGATTCCCCCCCTCGACGGCGGTCACCTCTTGTTCTACGGGGTGGAGGCTGTCATTCGCCGTCCGGTGTCGGAACGGATGATGGAAATGGCCTATCGGGCCGGGTTGCTTCTGGTGCTGTGCTTCATGGGGTTCGTTTTTTGGAACGATCTGTTTGGGTGCTGAAATCATGAAGAAATTTGGCTTCTGCATGGACGATGTTGAGACGCCGTTTACCATGCAAGGGGATATGAGTGACGCGAAAGCCACGCCGCAGGGTTAAGTAAATACAAATTAACCAGAAGCCTTGCGTGTAGGGAAAATCCGGTTAATACGGTAGGGGAAATTACCGCACGTCCGGTTTTCTCGCCGTGGGGACTACGAGAAAAGGTTATTAAGCCCGATGAAGGCAGCATCCAAGTTTCTAAGCGCCGCGTCCGCGGTGACCCTGTCCGCGGCCATGGTCGTGCCAGGCGCGCTCGCAGTGCAGTTCGTTGCCACATCGGCGGCTGAAGCCGCTGTCGTCAGCAGAGTCGAAGTGAGCGGCAATCAGCGTATCGACGCTGAGACCATCCGCAATTACATCACCATCAAGCCGGGCAAGGCTTTCTCCAGTTCCGATATCGACGGTGCGGTCAAGGCGCTCTTCGGCACAGGCCTGTTTTCGGACGTGCAGATCAACCAGGTCGGCTCGACGCTGGTGGTCAAGGTTGCCGAGTACCAGGTTGTCAACCAGGTGCTGTTCCAGAACAACAAGAAGCTCAAGGACAATGCGCTTGCGGCGGCCGTGCAGCTGAAGCCGCGCGGAACGTTCTCGCAGGCGACGCTCGATGCCGACGTGGAATCGGTCAAGGCTGCATACAGGCGCATTGGTCGCGACGATGTGACCGTGACCACGCAGGTCATGCAGCTTGGCGACAATCGCGTAAATGTTGTCTTCAACATCGCTGAAGGCGATCGCACGCAGATCGCGGCGATCAATTTCGTCGGCAATAGCGCCTATTCCAGCCGCCGCCTGTCGGATATCATCAACACCAAGCGTTCGTCCTGGGTTTCCTTCATCCTGCGCGACGACGTCTATGACGACGACAAGCTGCGCGCCGACCAGGAGCTGCTGCGTCGCTTTTACTACAATCATGGGTATGCCGACTTCCAGGTCGTGTCCGCTGTCGGTGAACTCGACAGTGCGACGAACAAGTACACGGTCACCATCACCGTCCAGGAAGGCGACCGCTACACGTTCGGTGACGTCAGCGTCGAGAGCTCGATCCCTGAAGTCGACGGCAAGTCGCTGGAATCGGTGATCGAGACCCACAAGGGTGACGTCTACAACGCCAAGAACGTAGAGGATTCCATCATCGCGCTGACCGAGAAGGTGGCCGGTTCCGGCTATGCCTTCGCGCAGGTCACGCCGCGCGGCGACCGCAATTTCGAGAACCACACCATTTCGGTTGTCTATACGATCGACCAGGGCACCAAGGCCTATATCGAACGCATCGAGATCCGCGGCAACGATCGCACGCGTGACTATGTCATTCGCCGTGAGTTCGACGTCAGCGAAGGCGATGCCTTCAACCAGGTGCTCATCCAGCGCGCGAAGAAGCGTTTGGAAAACTTGAATTACTTTGAGAAAGTCGACATCTCGACCGTGCCGGGCTCGCAGCCTGACCAGGTCGTTCTGGTGGTCGATGTGGTCGAGAAATCGACCGGCGAGTTCTCGGTAGGCGCTGGTTATTCGACCGGTGGCGACACGGCCGGTCCGTCGGTCGAAGGCTCGGTGACCGAGCGCAACTTCCTCGGTCGTGGCCAGTTCATCAAGCTGTCGGCGGGCGGCGGCAAGAATTCACGCGACTACAGCCTGTCCTTCACCGAGCCTTATTTCCTCGGACGGCGCATCGCTGCCGGTTTCGACATCTTCAAGCAGACCAGGGAATACGACAACTACGAAAGCGACACTGTGGGCGCGACGGTGCGCTTCGGTCTGCCGATCACCGACAGCATCTCGACCCAGTTGGCGTACAACATCTCGCAAGAAAAGTATAAGCTGGAAGACGATTGCGTGACCGGCGGCGTTTACGATCCGGCGAAGTGTGACGTTTCCACGGCTATCCTGGATGGCATCGAACAAAGCCCTTGGATCAAGTCGTCGGTCAGCCTCGGGCTGGTCTACAACACCATCGACGATATGAAGAGCCCGCACGAGGGTATCTACGCCACCACGACGGTAGAAGTCGCAGGCCTCGGCGGTGATGCCAAGTTCGTGAAGGTCACGGGGCGCGGCAGCATCTACCAGACGTTGTCGGAGCAGTACGACCTAGTCGGGCTCATTTCAGGTGGCGCTGGCCATGTTGAAGGATACGGCAGCGATGGTCTGCGGATCTTCGATCAATTCCAGAGCACCGATCGCATGATCCGTGGCTTTGCCTATGGCGGCATCGGTCCTGTCGATATTGCTACGGGCGACCATCTCGGCGGCACGACCTATTTCAATGCGTCCGCAGAAGCTCAGTTTCCGTTGCCGGTCGTACCGGAAAGCTTCGGCTTGCGTGGCGCTGTCTTCGCGGATGCGGCAACGCTCTATGGAAGCAAGGTCGACACCGCTGGCGTCACCCAGGACTCGGTCGGCATGAAGTTGCGTGCCTCGGTCGGCCTCGGCCTGATGTGGGCGTCGCCGTTCGGTCCGATCCGTATCGACTATGCGATCCCGGTCAAGAAGGAAGCGCGCGACGACGTGCAGGAATTCAACTTCGGCATATCGACCCGCTTCTGATCGGCGGCCAACGATGCTCCCGGGTCTTCAGGGTCCGGGAGAAATGTTCCGACCTAGCTGGATATAGCTTCTGGAATGACCGATCCGGTGTTCTTCGCGCCATCACGCCGGTATACGGCGGGCGAAGTCGCGAATCTGACCGGCTCGGTGCTCGTCGATTCCGGCCACTCAGATATTTCGATCGAAGCACTCGCGCCAGCCAGCGAGGGCGGCGAGAATGCGCTCGTCTTTGTCGACGGCAAGCGCAATTCCGCGCTGATGCCGTCGCTGCGGGCAGCCGCGGTCCTGTGCCCGGCGGAATTTGCCGGCAAGGCGCCGGCCGGCGTTGCCGTTCTGGTTCATCCGCGTCCGCAACAGGCCTTCGCGTTTGTCGGGCGTCTGCTGTTTCCGAGGGCGGCGACACCAGGGCCGATGACCAGTGAAACCGGCGTCTCGCCGCACGCTCATGTCGATGCGACCGCGCATGTCGAAGCCGGTGCCGTCATCGAGGCCGGCGCGGTCATCGGGCCAGGCGCTTCGATCGGCAGCGGTACCGTCATCGCCCCAAATGCGGTCATCGGACAATCCTGCCAGATCGGCCGCGACGGCTATGTCGGTCCAGGCGCGAGCGTCCAGTATGCCTTGATCGGCAATCGCGTCATCATTCATGGCGGTGCCAGGATAGGCCAAGATGGTTTTGGGTTCGTCGGCGGGGCCAAGGGGCCCGAGCGCGTGCCGCAGATCGGTCGTGTCGTTATCCAGGACGACGTCGAGATCGGCTCCAACACCACCGTCGATCGCGGCGCCATGTCCGATACGGTCATCGGCCAGGGCACCAAGATCGACAATCTCGTGCAGATCGCCCATAACGTCCGCATCGGCCGCAATTGCATAATAGCCGGGCTTTCGGGTATTTCGGGTTCTGTGATCGTGGGTGACAATGTCACCATGGGCGGCGGCGTCGGGCTTGCGGATCACCTGACCATAGGGACAGGGGCCAAGCTTGCCGCCAGAAGTGGATTTATGAGCAATGTCCCTGCAGGCGAGATCTGGGGCGGCTATCCGGCACAGCCGATGGCGGAAGCCATGCGGGAGATAGCCATGCTGCGCAAGCTCGCCAGGACCCGCAAACAGGGCGAGGGAGGCAATGGCTGACATGATCGCGTCGACGACGCTGGAAGCGGTCGACATCATGGGGCTGATGAAGCTCCTGCCGCACCGCTATCCGTTCCTGATGATCGATCGTATCGTCGACATCGATGGCGACGAATCCGCCATCGGCATCAAGAACGTGACCATAAACGAGCCGCATTTTCAGGGCCATTTCCCTGAGCAGCCGGTCATGCCGGGTGTGCTCATCGTCGAGGCGATGGCGCAGACGGCCGGCGCCATCTGTATCCGCAGCCTGGGCACCGAAAAGCCGTCGCTGGTCTATTTCCTGACCATCGACAACGCCAAATTCCGCAAACCGGTCGTTCCCGGCGACCAGTTGAAGATCTATGTCAAGAAAATCAAGAAACGCGGCAACCTGCTCAAATTCGCTTGTGAAGCCATGGTCGACGGCGCCAAGGCGGCCGAGGCCGAGATTTCAGCCATGATGGTCACCAGCGACTGACGATCGAGTGCTTATGAAAATCAGAACATCCATTCATGCTTCCTCCATTGTCGAGGAAGGCGCCCAAATCGGCCAAGGCGCGCGCATCGGGCCGTTCTGCCATGTCGGGGCCGATGTGGTGATCGGCGACGACGTCGAACTGGTCAGTCATGTCTCGGTGATGGGCGCGACGTCGATCGGCGCCTCGACCAAGGTCTACCCGATGGCGACATTGGGCGCGCCGCCGCAAAACACCAAGCACAAGGGCGGCCGAACCACCTTGGTCATCGGCAGGAACTGCACGATCCGCGAAGGCGTGACCATGCATCTCGGTACGGATTCCAGCCGCGGCGAGACCACGGTCGGCGACAATGGCAATTTCCTTGCCTACGCCCATATCGCCCATGATTGCGTCGTCGGCAACAATGCGACGTTCGCCAATGGCGCAACGCTGGGCGGCCACTGCGAGGTCGGTAACAATGTCTATATCGGCGGCCTGACCGCAGTGCATCAGTTCGTCCGCATCGGCGACAACGCCTTTCTGGGCGGTTGCTCCGCGATCGTCGGCGATGTCATCCCCTTTGCCATCGCGGTCGGTAACCGCGCCAGCCTGCGCGGTCTCAACATCATCGGCCTCAAGCGCTCCGGTCTGCCGAGGTCCGAAATCCTTGTGCTGCGCAAGGCTTACAGGATGATCTTCGATCGTTCCCGCACCGTTGGCGAGAACATCGAATTCGCCAAGGCGGAGTTCGTGTCGTCGCCGACCGCCATGAAGATCATCGATTTCATTACCAGTCGCGGCAAGCGGCACTATGCTGTGCCGTCGCTCAAGGGCGGCGATGGCGACGATGTCGATGACGAAGACTGAGACAGCGGCAGCGCGTCTTGATCTTCCGCCGGGCTCCAGGGTCGGCATCATTGCCGGCGGCGGCAGTCTGCCGGTCGAAGTCGCGGCCGGTTCGGCTGAACAAGGTTATCCGCCCTTCGTCATCCTGATGGAAGGCGAAGTCGACCGCATCGCGGAACTCTCCCGATACGATCACGAAAACCTCGCTCTGGAAGGTATAGGCTCGCTCGTCCCATTGCTGCGGCGGCACCGGATCACCCATCTGGTGCTTGCAGGCGAGATCAAGCGCCGGCCGCGATTGCTTGCGCTGCGCCCCAGTCTCAGCCTGCTCGCGGTGATTCCTTTGGTCGTCATGGCGCTCGCGCGTGGCGATGATGGTCTTCTAAAGATCTTGGCACGGGGCCTCGAAGCGCGTGGAATAAAGGTCGTTGGCGCCCACGAAGTAGTGCCGAATCTTGTCGCCGCCGAAGGCGTGCTGACCAAGGCCGAACCGCGAAAATTGGACTGGCGTGATATTGAGGCGGGCCTTGCGGCAGCAAAGGCCATCGGGGCGCTGGATGTCGGCCAGGCGGCGATCGCGGTTGGCGGCCGGGCAATCGCGCTGGAAGGCATCGAAGGAACAGCCGGCCTGCTTGATCGTGCGAAGCTGCTGCGCGGCCACGGCCGTATTGCGGGCAAGACCCGCGGCGTCCTCGTCAAGTGCGCCAAGCCTGGTCAGGAACTGCGCGCCGATCTTCCATCCATCGGTCCGCAGACGGTCGAGGCAGCGCACGCGGCCGGGCTCGCCGGCATTGCCGTCGAGGCGGGACGCTCGCTGATCCTCGAAGGTCCTGGAACCATCGCACGCGCCAATGCACTCGGCCTGTTCGTCCTTGGCCTGCCTGTCGCCACGGAGCCGCGCAATGGCTGACAGGGCATTGAAGATCGCGATCGTTGCCGGAGAGGAGTCCGGCGACCTGCTCGGCGCCGACATAGTACGCTCGCTCAGGCAGGCGGCCGGGCGCGAGGTGCAACTCGTCGGCCTCGGCGGCCGTCATTTGCAGGCGCTGGGACTGGTCTCGCCATTCGATGCCGGTGAGATCGCCCTCATGGGGTTCAGTGCCGTCCTGCGCGACCTGCCGCGCCTGATACGGCGGATCAGCCAACTGGCCAAGACCGTTGCCGACGAAAAGCCGGACTGCCTTGTCACCATCGACAGTCCGGACTTTTCGTTGCGCGTCGCCAAAAAGGTGCGTGCGGCCAACCCGTCGATTCCAATCATCCACTATGTCTGCCCGAGCGTATGGGCGTGGCGGCCGGGCAGGGCGGTGGCGATGAAGCCCTATGTCGACCACATCCTCTGCATCCTGCCTTTCGAGGTCAAGGAGCTCGATCGGCTCGGCGGGCCACCGGGCACTTATGTCGGGCATCGCCTGACCCACGATGCGGGCTTGCTGGCCGCAGCCAAGGCGCAGGAGCTGCCGCGCGACCTTTCTCCTGATCGCGTCAAGACCCTGCTCGTCCTGCCCGGTTCGCGGCGTGGCGAGGTACGGCGGCTGCTCGACCCGTTCGGCGAGACGGTGTCGATTCTGCGTGCGCGTGGCCACCGCCTACGGCTGCTGCTGCCGACCGTTCCGCATGTCGCCGACCTCGTCAAATCCTCCGTCAACCGCTGGGATGAAAAGCCTGAGATCATCGTCGATCCCCAACGCAAATGGCAGGCTTTCGGCAAAGCCGATGCGGCGCTGATCGCGTCCGGGACGGTATCGCTGGAACTGGCGCTGGCCGGCGTGCCGATGATTTCCTGCTACAGGCTCGACCCGGTCGCGCGCGTCTTGGCGCCGTACCTCGTTTCCGTCTGGTCGGCGCTGCTGCCCAATCTGATATCGGATCGAGCGCTTATTCCGGAATTCTACGACGGCTACATCAAGCCGAACAATCTGGCCCGGCAATTGGAAGCCCTGTTCGCCGACAGCGGCATGCGCGCCTGGCAGAAGAATGGATTTGCAGAGATCACGCGGCGCATGGCGACGGATAGACCGTCCGGCGAGATCGCCGCGCAGGTGGTGATGCGGTATATCAAGAGAGGGAATAGTCAGTAGGGAGTAGGGAAGTTGACCGTGCCTACTGCCTACTGCCCAATCCCCAATCCCCAATCCCTACTCCCAATTCACCGCTTGGCGATCGGCACGTAGTCACGCTCGGGTGCGCCGGTATAGAGCTGACGCGGGCGGCCGATCTTCTGGCGCGGATCCTCGATCATCTCTTTCCACTGGGCGATCCAGCCGACGGTGCGGGCGACCGCGAACAGCACGGTGAACATGGTGGTGGGAAAGCCCAGCGCCTTCAGCGTGATGCCGGAATAGAAGTCGACATTCGGGTAGAGCTTCTTCTCGATGAAATAGGAATCGGTCAGCGCGATCTTTTCCAGCTCCATGGCGATGTCGAGCAGCGGATCGTCCTTGATGCCGAGCTCGCCCAGAACCTCATGTGCCGTCTTCTGCATGATCTTGGCGCGCGGATCGTAGTTCTTGTAGACGCGGTGGCCAAAGCCCATCAAGCGGAACGGGTCGTCCTTGTCCTTGGCGCGGGCGATGAATTCGGGGATATGATCGACATGGCCGATCTCGCCAAGCATGTTGAGCGCCGCTTCATTGGCGCCGCCATGCGCCGGTCCCCACAGGCAGGCTATACCGGCGGCGATGCACGCAAACGGGTTGGCGCCCGACGAGCCGGCGAGACGAACGGTCGAGGTCGAGGCGTTCTGCTCGTGGTCGGCGTGCAAAATGAAGATGCGCTCCATGGCGCGCGCCAGCACCGGGTTGATCTTGTATTCCTCGCACGGCACGGCAAAGCACATGTGCAGGAAGTTGGCGGCGAAGTTGAGCTCGTTCTTCGGGTAAATGAACGGCTGGCCGATGTGGTATTTGTAGGCCATCGCCGCGATCGTCGGCATCTTGGCGATCAGCCGCATGGAGGCAACCATGCGCTGGTAGGGGTCGGAGATGTCGGTGGAGTCGTGGTAGAAGGCCGACAGCGCGCCGACCACGCCGCACATCACCGCCATCGGATGCGCGTCGCGGCGGAAGCCGGTGAAAAAGCGCGACATCTGCTCATGCACCATGGTGTGGCGCGTCACGCGATAGTCGAAGTCGTCCTTCTGCGCCTTGGTCGGCAATTCACCGTAGAGCAGGAGATAGCAGACCTCGAGGAAATCGCCATGTTCGGCCAACTGGTCGATCGGATAGCCGCGGTGCAGGAGGATGCCGGCGTCGCCGTCGATGAAGGTGATTTCGGACTCGCAGCTTGCCGTCGAGGTGAAGCCGGGATCGTAAGTGAAGGCGCCGGTGGTTGAGTAGAGCGAGGCGATGTCGATGACATCAGGCCCGACTGAACCACTTCGCACCTTGAATTCATGGGTCTTGCCGGCGAATGCAAGCGTTGCCGTGGCCTCCTGGGTCTTGCCGCCCAAATCCATTTTTTTCGCAGCTTCGGTCATTGCAAACTCCTTCTTGTTTCCTCATGCCGGCAAAGGCAAAATTCTGCAGAGCGACACGTCGAAAATCACCGCAATGCGCGTATTCGCCACCGCATTTCAGGAGGTGCGTGCCAGATTGGGCCAAGGCCTAATGTTGCACTGCGAAACCCGCCTTTCAATGCCAATCTTCTTGGGCCAGTTTGCTCCTAATCGATTTGATCTGAGATGCGCGCCAGGCTTTCCTCGCGGCCGAGCACGGCGAGCACATCGAACACGCCCGGCGAGGTGCTTTTACCGGTCAACGCAGCGCGCAAAGGCTGGGCCACCGCGCCGAGCTTGTGACTGCCGCCCGCTGCCACCTCGCGGATCGCCGCCTCCGCCGAGGCGGCTGTCCAGTCACTCGCAAGCCCGTTCAAAGCTTCGTGAGCACTGCGCAGGATCTTGCGGGCATCGTCGGTAAGCAGAAGGGCCGCCTTGTCGTCGATCGGCAGGGGGCGCGTGGCGAACAGGAAGGCCGCGCCATCGACGAGCTCGACCAGTGTCTTGGCGCGCTCCTTCAGGCCCGGAAGCGCTGCCAGCAACTGCGCCTTGGTGCTGTCGTTCAGGCGCGCGGCGATCGCCGGGCCACCTTCGAGATGGGGCAGGGTGGCGATGAAGATATCGAACAGCTCGGCATCGCTCATGCGGCGCATATGCGCGCCGTTGATCGCTTCCAGTTTGGCGAAGTCGAAGCGCGCCGCGCCCTTGTTGACGTCGCCGATATCGAACCACGAGATCATATCCTTGATCGACATGATCTCGTCGTCGCCATGGCTCCAGCCGAGGCGCGCCAGGTAGTTGAGCAGCGCCTCCGGCAGGTAGCCCATGGCGCGATAGGCCTCGACGCCAAGCGCGCCGTGCCGCTTCGACAGCTTGGCGCCATCGGCGCCGTGGATCAGCGGGATATGCGACATGGACGGCACGTCCCAGCCCATGGCGTTGTAGATGACGGTCTGGCGGGCGGCATTGGTCAGATGATCATCGCCGCGAATGATGTGGGTGACGGCCATGTCATGATCGTCGACGACGACGGCATGCATGTAAGTGGGATTGCCGTCCGAACGCAGGATGATGAAGTCGTCGAGATCCTTGTTGGGAAAGCGCACGTCGCCCTGGACACGGTCATGAACGATGGTCTCGCCTTCGGTCGGCGCCTTGATGCGGATGGCGCCCTTGGCGCCTGCGGGCGCCTCTGAGGGGTCGCGGTCGCGCCAGCGGCCGTCATAGCGGGGCGGCAGCCCCTTGGCTCTGGCAGCCTCGCGCATGGCCTCCAGTTCGGCTGGCGTGGCATAGCAATAATAGGCCATGCCCATGCGCACGAGCTCCTCAGCCACCTCGCGGTGGCGCGGCGCACGCTCGAACTGTGACACCGGCTCGCCGTCCCAGCTCAGGCCAAGCCAGGAAAGCCCGTCGAGGATGGCAGCCGTCGCGGCTTCATTGGAGCGTTCACGGTCGGTGTCTTCGATGCGCAGCAGCATCGTGCCGCCAGTGTGCTTTGCATACAGCCAGTTGAACAGCGCCGTGCGCGCGCCGCCTATGTGCAGATAGCCGGTGGGCGAGGGGGCAAAACGGGTGACGACCTTGTCGGACATGGAACTCTCGGAAACCATCTGAAGCGGGGTGCGGTTGCGCGGACTTTCGCGCGCCCGGCGTTCATGTAGCATAGGGTGTCGAGGGCGCAAGGGGCAGACCCGATGGCTGGACGAGGCTGGGGCTCGGATCAGGGCGAGGACGCTGCCATCGGCGTCAGCGAACGGTCCCTCTTTGCGCCTCTGCCATTGCCGTCGCCCCTCCTGCCGGATCCCGGCCAAGCGCCGTTACAAGCGGATGTCGCCGCCTCTGTTCCTGTTGCCGAAACCGGCAGGATCGTTCGCGTGCGCCGGCAAATCAGCCTGACATCACTGCCTCGCCTGCGCCACAGCGTGAACACGGCGGCGAGCCTGGAACTCGACCGGGGCGTGGCCTTCCTGCTGGTGCCGGTCTGCCTGGCGATCGGAGCGATCGGCTATTTTTCGCTGGCGGCGGAGCCTGACTTTGCGAGACCTGTCGCGGTTGTCATTCTGACGGGGATCTGTGCGCTGGTCTCGCGTTCATGGCCGAAGACCCATCTGTGTTTCATGGCGGCACTTTTGTGCGCCCTAGGACTGCTTGCTGCCAAGGTCGAGACGTGGCGTGCGGGCACACAAATGTTGGGCTCGGAAATTTCGACGCAAGTCACCGGCCGCGTCGTCTCGCTCGACCGGATGGAAACCGGCCGTATCCGGCTGACCATCGACGTGACATCGACCGCAAGACCGAAACTGCGCTATGCGCCGGAACGGGTGCGGCTTTCGGCACGCAAGATCCCGGCTGACGTGACCGCCGGCTCCCTCATCACCGGATATGCCAAGCTCTTGCCGCCGACCGGGCCGGTGCGGCCGGACAGCTATGACTTCTCCTTCGACAGCTACTTTGCCGGCATCGGTGGCAGCGGGTTCTTTCTCGGCAATCCAAAGCTTGTCGTCAACGATGACGGCGACATGCCGCTGCCGGCCCGAATTTCCTCTAGCGTGGAAAATGCCCGTGAAGGCATCGCCGACCATATCAGGGCGAGCGTCGGCGGCGCCGAAGGCGAGATCGCCGCGGCGCTGATCGTCGGCGTGCGCGCCGGCATTCCCGATGACATCAATGAGGCGATGCGACGTACCGGCATCTACCACATCATCTCCATTTCGGGACTGCACATGGCTCTGGTCGCAGGCACCATCATGGGTTTGCTGCGCGGCGCCTTCGCCTTGTTTCCCGACTTTTCCGCGCGTCGCCCGGTCAAGAAGTATGCCGCCGCCGCCGCACTGTTCTCGATCGCGGCCTATCTCATCATCTCGGGAGTCGTCGTTGCCGCCGAGCGCAGCTTCATCATGCTGGCGGTGATGCTGATTGCCGTGCTGTTCGATCGAGCAGCACTCACCATGCGCAATCTGGCGATCTCGGCGATCGCCGTCATCGTGGTGTCGCCGCATGAGGTGGTCGGCCCGAGTTTTCAGATGTCGTTCGCCGCGACCGCGGCTCTGGTCGGCGCCTATGCCGGCTGGGCGGATCACCGCGCGGGAAAAGCAAGACCGCCGCCGCCAAAGCGATCCGTGCCCGGTTTCCTGACGCGAAAATTCCTGCTGGCGGCAACCGGCCTTGCCATGACCTCGATCATCGCGGGAAGCGCGACGACGCTGTTTGCCATCTGGCATTTTCAGCGTGTCTCGCCGCTCAGCCTGTTTGCCAATCTCGCGGTAATGCCGATCGTCACCGTCGTCATGTTCCTGGCCGTCGCCAGCGCGCTGTTGATGCCTTTCGGATTGGATTGGCCGGCTCTCTACCTGATGGGTAAGGGCCTGACGATGATGATCGCCATATCAGGCTGGATCTCCGAGCGTTCGCCTGTCGATGGGGTCGGGCTGATTTCGCAGCAGTCGGTCCTGTTGGTGGCAATTGCCCTGGTCATCGCGACAATGGCGACAACTTGGCTGCGGCTCGCTGCTCTGCCATTCGCGCTGGCAGGCTTGCTGACCGTCTCGGATACGCGCACGCCGGATGTGCTAATCTCGGAAGACGCCCGGCTGGTGGCGTTGCCGATCGGTGGCGGCGAGCTTGCCGTCAGCCGGGAACGGCCGAACGAATTCACCGTCGACAACTGGAAACGCGCCCTGACATCAGAAACCATCGTCGTGCCGGAGGTGTTCGACAACAGCGATGGGCAATTCGATGTCGCGGATGCCGTTGATCTGCCGCTGGGATCGCCGTTCTATTGCTCCTCAGGCGTTTGCGTGGCCAGGCACATGTCCGGTGCGATCATTGCCTATGTCGAGGACCGCAAGGACGCCTGGAAAGCCTGCGGCTTCGCCGAGCTGATCGTCATCAATGACGCCACCGCGTATGACGCCTGTCACAATCCGCTGGTTCTCGTCATCACCAAGCGGCAACTGGCTCGCAAAGGCAGTGCCGCGGTCTTCTTCGATCGCCAATCGGCGACCACGCCGGCGACGATCAGCTTCGCGGTGGACAGCCCATATCGGCCCTGGCACACGCAACGCAAATACTCTCGTGAGGCAAGGGGGCTGGCACCCTTCAAGAAACCGGAGAAGCCAGCGGCCAACCCACAGCCGCCTCAGTAGCGGCGGATCAGGCCGACGAGCTTGCCTTGCACCTTGACCCTGTCCGGGCCGAAAATACGGGTTTCATAGGCCGGATTGGCGGCTTCGAGAGCAATCGAAGCGCCCTTGCGGCGGAACCGCTTCAGCGTCGCTTCCTCTTCATCGACCAGCGCCACGATGATCTCGCCGGGGCTCGCCGTGTCGGCATTGCGGATGATGACGGTGTCGCCGTCGAAGATACCGGCCTCGATCATCGAGTCTCCCTTGACCTCCAGCGCATAGTGGGCGCCGCCCATGATCATGTCCGGCGGCACCGAGATCGAATGCGTCTGATGCTGGATGGCATCGATCGGCACACCGGCAGCGATACGGCCCATGACCGGGATCGACACGGCGGAGACCGCATCGTCATCATTGCCGGGCGAGGGCATCCGCGAAGGCGCCGGCTTGATCTGCCGGCCAAGGGCGCCACCCTGACCGAGACTGCCCTGGATGACGCTTGGCGAAAACTTCTTTGCCGCGTTGAGACCGGGCGCGATCGAGTCCGGCAATCGCAGCACTTCCAGCGCGCGTGCCCGGTTGGGCAACCGGCGAATAAAGCCGCGCTCCTCAAGTGCGGTGATCAGCCGATGAATCCCGGATTTGGAGGCAAGGTCAAGCGCCTCCTTCATCTCGTCGAAGGATGGCGGAATGCCGCTCTCCTTCAGGCGTTCATGGATGAACATCAGCAGTTCATGTTGCTTGCGCGTCAGCATGGCGGCCCCCAGGTTACCTGAAACCAGAATCGAAAAACAAACCCAGAACAAACCCTATCTGTTCCAGTTGTGTTCTGCAACCGTTTAAAGTTTAATGAATTTGTTAAGGCTGCTGAAATTATTTGGCGCTTGCCAGCGGGTCGCGATCAACAGGCGCTAGGCACGGCGATGCGCCTGCTCACATTGAAATTATTATGGTTAATGACCTGTGGCTCATCCTCGACCCAAGGCTTGGCATTATTAGTCTATCGACCTCCACAAAGGACGATATCAATCTTCGGGACGTTCGTTTGCCGTGAACGAAACGGAGCCAAAACGCCAACGTCTGTTGGCATTTGTGGCTGGAAATTCAGCCCTCCGTCATCTGCCAAGGCAGTGAGGGCGGCGGCGGTGGATCGCGGGGATCGTTGCGTCAGGTAACGGCTTCCTTGACCGCGAAACGGCGGTCCTTCCATGCGCCCGTGCGCAGAATATCCTCCAGCACCTCAACCGCCAGCCACACATCCTTGTAGCCGACATAGAGCGGCGTGAAGCCGAAACGGATGGTCGATGGCGCACGAAAATCACCGATGACGCCGCGCTCGATCAGCGCCCGCATGATTTGATAGCCGTGATCGTGAAGGAACGACACCTGGCTGCCGCGCCTGGTCGCGTCGCGGGTGGTCTCCAGCGTGAGACCGTAGGCGCCGCACCTGGCTTCGACGAGCTGGATGAACAGTTCTGTCAACGCGACACTCTTCTTTCGCAATGCCGCCATGTCGACGTCATTCCAGATGGCAAGCGCGCCTCTGAGCGCCCGCATCGACAGGATCGGCTGAGTGCCGCACAAAAAGCGGCGGATGCCGGTGCCGGCAACATAACCCCGTTCGAAGGCAAAGGGCCGCGCATGGCCCCACCAGCCGCTGAGCGGCTGGCTGATATCGCCGTGGTGGCGCTGCGCGGCATAGATGAAGGCCGGTGCGCCCGGACCGCCGTTGAGGTACTTGTAGGTGCAGCCGATGGCGAAATCGGCATTTGCGTGATCGAGCTCGACGGGCAGGGCGCCGGCGGTGTGGCAAAGATCCCAGACGATCAGCGCTCCGGCCGCATGAGCTTTGCGCGTCAGCGCCGCCATGTCGCGCAGTTCACCCGATTTGTAATTGACGTGATTGACCAGCACCACCGCGACGTTTTCGTCGATCAGCTCTTCGATGGTCGGCGCGTCGACACCCGCGAGGCGCAGCAGGACGCCATCCCGGGTCGAGGCCACGCCTTCGGCGATGTACAGGTCGGTGGGAAAACTGTCACCTTCGGCGACGATGGCCGACCGGCCGGGCCGCATCTCCATCGCCGCGTGCAGCACCTTGTAGATGTTGGTCGATGTCGTGTCGCAGACAACGGTCTGGCCGGCCGCGGCTCCTATCAGGCGTCCGAGCTGGTCGCCGAGTTCGATTGGCATCTCGAACCATCCGGCCGTGTTCCAAGCTCGGATGAGATCCTGGGCCCATTCTTGGGTCGCCGCCTGCTGCAGCTCGCTGAAAACGGCATGAGACGCTGCCCCCAGTGAATTGCCGTCGAGATAGATCATCCCCTCCGGCAGAATGAAACGGTCGCGCATGGCCCGCAGCGGATCCGTGGCATCCATCGCTTCGACTGCGGCGAGATCAGGAATTCCACTCATGGTCGGTCAGTCCCCGGTTGTTCGCGAAGGGTTTTCCGCCACAGCGCGTCCCCTCGGTGTGCCTGTTTTCATTTCGACGTCAGAGCCGGGTGCGGACCGTCCACAGCTCCGGGAACAGCACGACCTCGAGCATTTTCTTCAGATACGAAGCACCCGACGTGCCGCCGGTGCCGCGTTTCAGGCCGATGATGCGCTCCACCGTGGTGACGTGGTTGAAGCGCCAGCGGCGGAAGTAGTCCTCGAAGTCGACCAGCTTCTCGGCCAGTTCGTAGAACATCCAGTAGCGCTGCGGATCGCGGTAGATGGTCTGCCAGGCGACCAGCACCTCTTCATTCTCGGTTCGCGTCTCACGCCAGTCCGTGCGCCTGGCATCGGCACCGATGTCGAATCCGTTGCGCGCCAAAAGCAGCAGTGCCTCGTCATAGAGCGACGGCTCGGCCAGGATCGCTTCCAGCTTCCCGCTCAGGTCGGGCCGATGCTTGTGCGGCCCGAGCATTGCCAGGTTTCGGTTGCCGGCCATGAACTCGATGGCGCGATACTGCCAGGACTGGAAACCCGAGGACTGGCCGAGCGCGTCGCGGAACTCGGTGTATTCGCTGGGCGTCATCGTCCGCAGCACGTCCCAGGCATTGTTCAGCTGCTCGAAGATGCGCGCAACGCGCGACAGCATCTTGAAGCTCGGCTCGAGCCGGTCGGCGCGGATCGAGCGGATCGCGGCGCCGATCTCGTGCAGAGCGAGCTTCATCCAGAGCTCGGAGGTCTGATGCTGGATGATGAACAGCATCTCGTCATGCGCCGATGACAGCGGCGTCTGGGCCTCCAGCACTTTCTCCAGGTGCAGATAGTCGCTGTAGGACATGCGCTCCTTGAACGACATCTGGGCGCCTTCGGACGCCGGATCGTATGGCTCGCTCAATTGATTTTCTCCGTGCGCAGCCGGAAGCGCTGGATCTTTCCGGTCTGGGTCTTGGGCAGAGCGGCGATGAATTTTACCGATCGCGGATATTTATAGGGCGCGATCGTTGCCTTGACATGGTCCTGCAGGCGCTTGATGGTGAGGGCGTCGGGCGCGACGCCCTGCACCAGCACGACATGCGCCTCGACGATCTGGCCGCGTTCGGCGTCCTCTGCACCGATCACCGCGCATTCGGCGACGTCCGGATGCGCCAGCAGCGCCGCCTCGACCTCGGGACCGGCGATGTTGTAGCCGGCGCTGACGATCATGTCGTCGGAGCGTGCGGCGAAATGGAAGAAGCCGTCCTCGTCCTGCGTGAAGGTGTCGCCGGTGAGGTTCCAGCCGTCGCGCACATATTCCTTCTGCCTGTCATCGGCCATGTAGCGGCAGCCGGTCGGGCCGCGCACCGCCAGCCTGCCGGTCGTGCCGCGCGGCACCTCGCGCATCTCGTCGTCGAGGATGCGCGCCTCGTAGCCGCCCACCGGCTTGCCGGTCGACGCAGGCCTCATGTCATCGAAGCGGTTGGAGATGAAGATGTGCAGCATTTCGGTGGCGCCGATGCCGTCGAGGATCGGCTTGCCGGTCTTTTTCGTCCACTCTTCGAAAACCGGAGCGGGCAAGGTTTCGCCGGCCGAAACGGCAACGCGCAGCGACGACAAATCGGCTCCTTCATCCATGGCCTTCAGCATAGCGCGGTAGGCGGTCGGCGCGGTGAAGGAGATCGTCGCTTTGTAGGTCTCGATGATGTGGATCATGTTGGGTGGCGTCGCCTGCTCCAGAAGCGTCGCCGCCGCACCGAAGCGCAGCGGAAAGATAGCGAGCCCGCCAAGGCCGAAGGTGAAGGCCAGCGGCGGCGAGCCGACGAAGATGTCGTCCGGCGTCACCTCCAGGATTTCGCGAGCATAGGCGTCGGCGATGATCAGCAGGTCGCGGTGGAAATGCATCGTCGCCTTCGGAACGCCTGTCGTGCCCGAGGTGAAGCCGAGCAGCGCGACATCGTCGCGGCCGGTGTCAACTGCGGTGAACGTTACCGGCTTGTCGAGAGCGGCACGATCGAGTTCAGCATCATGGTTGGCGGTGCCGTCGAAACCGATGACCTGCTTGAGGAATGCGCTGTCCTTGGCGCACACGGTCATCTCGTCCATCAGCCTGGTGTCGCAGAGCGCGACGGTGATCTCGGCCTTGTCGACGATCTTGGCGAGTTCGCCGGCGCGCAGCATCGGCATGGTGTTGACGACCACGGCTCCGACCTTGGTGGCGGCCAGCCAGCAGGCGACCATGGCGGGGTTGTTGGCCGAGCGGATCAGCACCCGGTTGCCCGGCTTGACTCCGTAATTCTCGACCAGCGCGTGGGCCAGCCTGTTCGTCCAGTCGGATAGTTCCTTGTAGGTGCGGCGGCGGCCATTGCCGATGAGGGCGGTGTGGTCGCCGAGACCTTTTTCGACCAGCCTGTCGGTCAGTTCGACACCGGCGTTGAGGCGTTCGGGATAGTCGAAGCCGTCGAGCAGGATTTCAGGCCATTGCTCCGGCGGCGGCAGGTGATCGCGCGTGAACGTGTCGATATGCGCTGAAGGCCCAAGCATGTCGCCGCTCTCCCGTCTGCTGCCTGGCCAGTGCGCGACGCGCCTTGGCTGGCTGTGGTGGATCCTAAGGTCCTGCTCTGAGGAAGCTTCGTACTACCCATCGCACCTGCTGAGATGCGCCCAGAAAGGGTGAACATCTGCAGGTTCGGGCAGCACAGCAGACCTCCCATTGTCGGCTGTTCGTTGGGGCAGGATCGCACCAGTCGAAATTTGTTTCAAGCCTAAAATGTTTTTGCTCAGGGCATTGACGCATGGCATGGCGGTGGCCATTGCTAGCAAGTAGCGATGCCGTCTTGGGGAAGGGCGCAGATGTTCGAACGTCACATCGTCGATTGGGATGATGCCTATGCCAACGGTGCGAATATCGCCGGCAGTGATCGCTGGCCGGCCGCATGGGCGAAGCCGGCGCAAGCATTCCGTGATGCGCTGTCGGCGCAGGGCCGGGCACGGCTCGACATCGCCTATGGCGAAGGGCCGCGCAATCGGCTCGATCTTTTCATTCCTAGTGCCGCGCCCAAAGGGCTGGTGGCGATTATCCATGGCGGTTACTGGCTGGAGACCGACAAGAGTTTGTGGTCTCACCTTGCCAATGGCGCGGTCAGCAACGGTTTTGCCGTTGCGATGCCGTCCTACACGCTGTGCCCGGACATACGCATCGCCGGCATCGTCAGGGAGATTGGGGCGGCAATCGGCGAGGCAGCGGCAATGGTCGACGGACCGCTGATGCTGACCGGACATTCGGCCGGCGGCCATCTCGCCACCCGGATGGTGACGACAACCACGCCGTTGGCTGCCGATGTGGCGCGGCGCATACGCCACGTCGTTTCGATTTCAGGCTTGCATGACCTGCGTCCGATCATGCGCACCGGCATGAACAAGGAACTGGCAATCGACGAAGAGGAGGCGCTGGCTGAAAGCCCGGCGCTGCTGCGCCCGATAAATGGCGCCCGCATCACCTGTTGGGCCGGTGGCGGCGAGCGCGCCGAATTCCTGCGCCAGAATGCGCTGCTTGCCAACATCTGGACCGGCCTCGGCGCCACCACCAGCGTCGTGGTCGAGCCCGACCGGCATCATTACAGCATTGTCGACGGCCTTGCCGACCCGGCGCATCCGCTGACGCAGAGCTTGATCTCGAACTAGAGCCGGGATCACTTTCTCGTCTGTTATGAGTGGCTTGTCTGGGATTCCTCAGCGCAGCATCAAAACGCTGCAAGCCTCGCCAGCAGCTGCTGCAGGGGCAAACGGCGCCCGCACGATCAGCCCGTTGGCGTCGGCCAGCATTCTCAGCATCGAGGAATCCTGGATACCGAACGGCGTCGCCACCGGTACGCCGTCATCTTCCCTGACCACGGCTCGGACATAGTCCTGGCGCAAATCATTGGCCGGCATTGCGGCGCCCAATCGCGCTTGGCGAACGTCCTGGCGATGATTGCGGCCGCCGAGCCGCGCCAGCAGCGGCTTCAGGAACAACTGCGAGCAGACCAGGCTTGCCACCGGATTGCCGGGCAGGCCGATGCACCTGATGTCGCCGAGGCGGCCGAACATCAGGGGCTTGCCGGGGCGCATGGCGATCTTCCAGAAGCCGAGCGTCATGCCTTCGCCGGTCAGCACGTCGTGGATCAGGTCGTGATCGCCGACCGAGGCGCCACCAAGCGTCACGATGACATCCGCACCGGCCGCGACCGCTTGTCTGATCAGGGCAGCGATAGCCTCCTTGCGATCGGCGGCAATGCCGAGATCGAGCGCGCGGGCGCCGACCGAGTGTGCGGTGGCAGCGACGCCATAGGCATTCGATGAGATGATCTGATCCGGGCCGAGATCACTGCCCGGCGGCAGCAATTCGTCGCCGGTGGCGACGATGGCGACCAGCGGCCGTTTCACCACGCTGACCCGAGGATGGTTGGCCGATGCTGCCAGCGACAGTGCCGCCGGGTCGAGTAAGCGGCCTTTTTCCAGCAGCATGTCGCCTGTTGAAAAATCGAGCCCGATGCGGCGGATATTGCGCCATTGCGCCGTCGGCTCGGTCACTTCGATTTCGCCGCCGCCGAGGTCGCGGACATTCTCCTGGATGACGATGGTGTCGGCGCCTTCGGGCAGCGGCGCGCCGGTGAAGATGCGCACGGCCTGCGTCTGGCCGACCGTGCCGTCGAAGCCACGTCCAGCCGGCGCCATGCCGATCACCGACAGCCTGGATGGGACCGACGTGACGTCGGCGGCGCGCGCCGCATAGCCGTCCATGGCGGAAGCATTGAAAGGCGGCTGGGTGCGAAGAGCAACGACCGGTTCCGCCAGAACACGATCCACCGCCTCGAACAGAGGAACGCTTTCGCCGGCTAGAGGTGCCGCACCATCGAGCAGGCGTTCAAGCGCCTCCGCGATAGGAACCAGCGCCATCAGGCGCTCGCCTTGTAGTCACCCGACTTGCCACCCGTCTTTTCGACCAGGCGGATGCCGGTGATGACCATAGCGCGGTCGACTGCTTTCGCCATGTCGTAGATGGTCAGGCAGGCCACCGAAGCGGCGGTCAGCGCTTCCATCTCGACACCCGTCTTGCCGGTGACGCGCGCCAGCGCGGTGACCTTCAGGCCCGGCAAAGCATGGTCGGGCTCGATGTCGACGGAAACCTTGGTCAAAAGCAGCGGGTGGCAGAGCGGGATCAGTTCATGCGTCTTCTTCGCCGCCATGATACCGGCGATGCGCGCTGTGCCGAGCACATCGCCCTTCTTGGCGTTGCCGGCGAGGATCATCTTCAGCGTCTCGGGCTGCATCGCGACAAAGCCTTCGGCAATCGCCGTGCGCGTTGTTTCTTCCTTGTCGCCGACATCGACCATGTTGGCCTCGCCCTGCGCGCCGAGATGGGTAAGACCTGATACCATCGTCAGATAGCCCCGGCCAAAGCCTTGCCTGTCAGCAGCAGGCGCGTCGCCGCGGTGACGTCCTGTTGCCGCATCAGGCTCTCGCCGACAAGAAAAGTGCCGATGTCGCTCTTTTGCAGCCTGAGGCAGTCGTCATGCGAGAAAATACCGCTCTCGCTGACCAGCAAGCGGTCGGCCGGAACCATCGTCGCCAGCCGCACTGAAGTGTCGAGGCTGGTCTCGAATGTGCGCAGATTGCGGTTGTTGATGCCGATCAGCCGCGACGACAATTTTAGCGCGCGTTGCGTCTCGGCCTCGTCATGCACTTCGACCAGTGCATCCATGCCGAGTTCGAACGCCGTCGCCTCGAGCTCGCTCGCCAGGGCGTCGTCGACGCTGGCCATGATGATCAGGATGGCATCCGCGCCCCAGGCGCGGGCTTCGTAGACCTGATACGGATCGAACAGGAAATCCTTGCGCAGCGCCGGCAGCGCGACGGCGGCTCGCGCCCGGGTGAGAAATTCAGGCGCACCTTGGAAGGACGGTGCATCGGTCAGCACCGAAAGACAGGCAGCACCACCCTTGGCATAGGCCTGCGCCAGAGCCGGTGGATCGAAATCGGCACGGATCAGACCCTTGGAGGGGCTCGCTTTCTTGATCTCGGCGATCAGCGCGAAGGCGCCGGATTTGCGCTTCGCTTCCAGTGCGGCAAGAAAACCGCGCGGTGCGTCGGCATCTTTTGCCCGGACCTTGATTTCGGCCAACGGCACGCGTGCCTTTGCCGCCGCGATCTCGTCGCGCTTGTAGGCCTCGATCTTGCGAAGAATGTCAGACACGCTCTATCCGTTATCCGTTCGAAATCTCGACCAGCCTGTCGAGCACTTGCAGGGCACGGCCGCTATCGATGGCTTGCGCCGCCGCCGCGATGCCGTCGCCAAGCGTCGTCGCCTTGCCGGCCACAACCAGTCCGGCACCGGCGTTCATCAGCACGGTGTCGCGATAGGCGCCGGCGCCGCCGCCCAGCATATCGCGCAAGGCCTTGGCGTTGTAGTCCGCATCGCCGCCGCGCAACTCATCCTTGCTATGGCGCGCCAGCCCAACCGCTTCAGGGGTCAGCGTGAAGCTGCGGATTTCGCCGCCGATCAGTTCGGCGACCTGCGTCTCGCCGGTGGTGGTGATCTCGTCATAGCCGTCGCCATGGGCGACCCAGACATGCTCGGCACCCAGCGCCTTCAGTGTCTCGGCAACCGGCAGGATCCATTCCGGCAGGAACACACCGACCAGCTGCCGCTTGACGCCGGCCGGATTGGAGAGCGGCCCGAGCAGGTTGAATATGGTGCGGGTGCCGAGTTCGACGCGGGTCGGGCCGACATGCTTCATCGCAGGATGATGCGCGGGCGCGAACATGAAGCCAACGCCTGCCTCGTGGATGCAACGGCTAATGAAATCGGGCGAGATGTCGATCTTGACCCCGAGCGCCACCAGCACATCGGCTGCCCCTGTCAGCGACGACAGGCCGCGATTGCCGTGTTTGGCAACCGGCACGCCGCTGCCGGCAACGACGAAGGCCGATGCCGTCGAAATGTTGACGCTGTGAGAATTGTCGCCGCCGGTACCGACGATGTCGACGGCATCGGTGGGCGCGTCGACGTGCAGCATCTTGGCCCGCATGGTTGCGACGGCGCCGGAAATCTCGCTCACCGTCTCGCCGCGCACGCGCAGCGCCATCAGGAAACCGCCGATCTGGCCGGGGGTCGCGTCACCCGACATGATGATGTCGAAGGCCTCGCGCGCTTCCTCAAAGGAAAGCGCGCTACCGGTCGCGATCTTGGCGATATGGGTTTTCAGCGCGCTCATCTTGTCGAGGCTTGGGCGACGGCGGCCTGGTCGATGCGAACGTCGTACTGTGTCTGCAACTGTGCCACCAATTGGTCGAGCAGATCATCCGACATGCCGGAGGTGAAGGATTTCTGTGCGTCATCCGGCACCGAGCTGGCATCGGCTCCGGCGGGCTCGAACACTTCGGCGACCTTGTACAGGATCTGCCCGTCGCCGGTGGGCGAGGGGATCAGGCCGGTACCGCCTTCGCCAACGCCGAACATTGCTGCGGCGCCTTCCTTGCCGAAATCGACATCGTCGGCCTCGCGCTTGACACCGCGCTTGGTCTGCTTTTCCAGCTTCAGTTCGCTGGCGATGACATCGAGCGTTGCGCCGGCCTTGAGCCGCTTTTCCAGCTCGTCAGCCTTGGCGGCGAGCCGCTTGCTTGTTTCCGCCGCGGTCCAGTCGGTGACGGCTTTCTGACGAACCTCATCCAGCGTGCGGTCGCGAGCCGGCGTGATGGACGCCACCTCATAGAAGACGAAGCCGTTGTCGGCTGTGGTCAAGGCATCGTTTTCCGTGTTGGGTTCGGCGTCGAAGACCGCTTTGATCAGCTCCGGCGATTGCGGCAGGTCCTTGACGATGCTTGCATCTGGCCGCAGCCCACTGCGATCGATGGCGTCGATGGTGACGATCTTCAGCTTCAGCTTGGCCGCGGCCTCTGCCAGCGAACTGCCGGCGGCGCGGGTGTCATCGTAACTGTCGCGCACGTCCAGAAGAATGCGGCTTGCCTCGCCCAACGCCAGGTCCTTGCGGATCTGGTCGGACACTTCGGTCAGCGGCTTCACCACCTCGGACTTGATCTCGGTGACGCGCAGCAGCACCGGGCCGAAGGCACCTTGCACGACCTGGCTGACCTCATTGGCATTGAGCGAAAAGGCCGCGCCGGCGACCGCCTTGTCGGCAATCTTGTCCTTGGCAAGCGTGCCGAGCAGCGTGTCGGCCGGGGTCTTGCCTTCCGCCGTGACCAGCTTGTCGAAGGTGGCGCCGGCCTTGAGCGAATCGAGTGCGGCCTTGGCCGCATCCGGCGTCTTGAATACAAGCTGCTCGACGGTGCGCAGTTCCGGCGTGGTGTAACGCGCCTTGTTCTTGTTGTAGTCGTCGCTGACCTGGCTGTCGGTGACGGCGGTCGTGTCCATGATGTCGACGGGTTCAAGGCGGACATAGGAGAATTTGCGGTATTCGGGTGCCGCATATGTCTTCTTGTTGGCTTCGAAATAGGCCAAGAGCACGCTATCGGACGGTGCCGCGATCGGTTCGACCAGTGCCTTGGGCAGCGTCAAATAGTCGATGGTGCGGTCCTCGCCGCGATAGAGCGCAACCGCCTTGAAGAAAGTGTCCGGAGCCTTGAGGCCATCCGAGACAGCCTCGACGATCTGCTGGCGCACCGCCACCTGGGCACGGTTCTTCAGATAGTCCTCGGGCCGCATGCCAATCTGCTGCAGCATGTATTCGAATGTTCTGCGGTCGAACTGGCCGCCCGGGCCCTTGAATGCCGGGTCTTCGCGCGTCAACTCGGCCAACCGGTCCTTGGAAAGTCCGAGGCCCAGCTTGCGGGCCTGTTCGTCGAGAACGGCGCCCGAGACGAGTTGCGCCAGCACCTGGTTGTCGACACCGAGTGCCTTTGCCTGTTCGTGGCTGAGACGCTGGCCGAACTGCTGCGACATGACAGCGAGCTGGCGATCATAGGCGAGACGGTATTCGTTGATCGACACTTTGGTGCCGCCGGCGGTAATGACCGAATCATGGCCGGCCAAACCACCCATCAGCCGTCCGGAAACGCCCCAGACCAAAAAGCTGAGCACCAGCAGCACCAACAGCCCCTTCGCGACCCAGGTGCCTGCCGCGCTTCTCAATATACCAAGCATTTTTACTTCCGATTTATGCGCATTTTCGCATGCGCCGAGTCTGAAACAAGCGCAATAGCGCCCTTCCGGCCCACTGTCGATTGCTTTGTGGCCTGATTTTGGTAGTGAGGGCCAGAGCCCCGATATCATCCGGAGAAGCAAACCCATGACGCCAGGAATTCGCCCGCTCGTCGCCGGCAACTGGAAAATGAACGGCACCAGTGCCTCGCTCAACGAGCTCCGGATGATCGGCAACGGCTTCATGAGCGGACTTGACGCGGAGACCGAAGCGTTGGTTTGCGTTCCCGCGACCCTGCTTGCCCACGCCGCGGAGATCCTGTCACGCACGCCGGTGCATGCCGGCGGTGAGGATTGCCATACCAAGGAGAGCGGCGCCTACACCGGCTGCATCTCGGCGGAAATGCTCAGGGATGCCGGTGCGAGCCATGTCATCGTCGGCCATTCCGAATGCCGCGAGCAACGCGGCGAGGATGACGCCACTGTCCAGGCCAAGGCATCCGCCGCATGGCGTGCCGGGCTTGTTGCCATCATTTGCGTCGGCGAAACGCATGAACAGCGTGAAGCGGGCGCGACGCTGGATGTGCTGTCACGGCAGGTCGATGGTTCGGTCCCGCCAAGCGCCACCCCGTCCAACACCATCATTGCCTATGAGCCGGTATGGGCGATCGGCACCGGCCTGACGCCGACAGCCGGCGATGTGGCGGCAGCACATGCACATATCCGCGAAAAGCTGTCGGAAAAGCTCGGCGGCGTCGCGGCGAAGATGCGCATTCTCTACGGCGGCTCGGTCAAGCCCTCCAACGCGGTCGAATTGCTCGGCGTCAGGAATGTCGACGGCGCGCTGGTCGGCGGCGCCAGCCTGAAAGCGGCGGATTTTCTCGGCATCGCCGAGGCCTATCGCAATATTGCCTGAAGACATTCGCTGCGCCGGACAGGGCTTCCGGTGCACGAAATCGTTGCAAAGGACGGGTTGCTTCCCATATTCCGGCCACGGGCTTGGAAATGCCGTCAAAGCATTGTATTGAGCCGCCTCCAATTCACCGGTCGTGTCCGCGGCCGGGCAAGGCCTTGCCAGGATAAACTATGGAAACCGTACTGATCGTCATCCATCTCATGGTTGTGCTCGCCCTTGTCGGCGTGGTGCTGCTGCAGCGCTCCGAAGGCGGCGGCCTCGGCATCGGTGGCGGCTCCGGCTTCATGACCGCGCGTGGCGCTGCCAATGCGCTGACGCGTGCGACGGCGATCCTGGCGGCCGCCTTCTTCGCCACGTCCTTGACCCTGTCGATCGTCGCCCGCTACGGCGAGAAGCCGATCGATATCCTCGACCGCGTGCCGGCGACATCGGACGGTGCAGGCAAAGGCGTGCTCAACCAATTGCCCGGCACGACCACCCCGGCGCCCGCAGGCACCACCACGCCGACGCCGCCGTCAGGCAACGATGCCGCGGCTCCGGCGACCGCGCCGGCCACGGCGCCTGCCGCCGGGTCGACGCCGCCGGCAACCAATGGCGCCGCTCCCGCCGCGCCGGCGGCCCCGCAGGTTCCAAACCAGTAGTCTTCGGCGGCTGAAGCCGCGATCTGTGCTCGTTTGAACACAGTCGCGGCAAATGCAGCGAGATCACAAAGATTCGACTGGGTGAGGTACGACCTCACGCTTGAGGCCCCCGCGCTTATTCGACTATAGATTGCGCGCGGCACTTCCGGCGCCCTTGGGGGGCGCTGGGCGACGCCGTGGGCAACAAGCATAGAACGATCGGATCTTCGCCATGCAGCTTCGCAGCTTCATTTTCCTGGGACTTTGTGCCGCAATCGGCATCAGTTCCCCCGCTTTCGCTGGCGTTCCAGCCAATATGGCCGCACAGCCTTCGGTTGAAACAACCTCCGCCATCAACGTCGCCGTCAAAAGTGACGCGTCGCAATTGAAGCTTCTCAAGAAGAAGAAAAACCCGACGCCCGACGACCTCGCCCAGATCAAGAAGATCGAGGCCAAGATCGTTGCCGACAAGGAGGCCGCCAAAGCCAAGGCGCTCGAAGCCAGGAAACTGGCGATGCGCGAGGCGGCCAAGGCCAAGGCCGACGCTGAACGGCAGGCGTTCCTTGCCAAGAAGGGCAAGAGCGCGCCGGCAACCGAGGTGGCCGATGCCAAGCCGGCCAAGAAGCAGGTTGCCAAGATCATCGAGCCTATCGAACCGATCGCGCCGATCCAATCGGCAGAGCCGCTTCCGGCAGAGGCGATGAACGTCGCCTTGACCGGCAACAATGGCGAGCTGCGCAGCGAGGTCATCGGCCAGAAGCAGCCGAGCAACGGTGGTCTGTTCGCCGGTCTCTTCGGCGGGACCTCGTCCGGGTCTTCGATAAGCTATCTCCCTGAGACACGGGCTCTCGACCAGGTGCTCGCCAAGAGGGAAGCCAAGAAGCAGTTCAAGGTGAAGCCGGAATTCGTGCCGCAGGACGTGGAATTCAGCGGTTACGATGCGGGCACCATCGTCATCGACACCAGCGCGCGGCGCCTCTACCTCGTCGAATCGTCCTCCACCGCCCGCCGCTACGCCATTGCGGTCGGCCGCGAGGGTCTGCAGTACAAGGGTACGGTTGCGGTCGGCGACAAGCAGGAATGGCCGCGCTGGATCCCGACGCTGGACATGCAGAAGCGTGAGCCGAAGCATTACGGCCAGTACAAGGACGGCATGCCCGGCGGTGGCCAGAACCCGCTCGGCGCCCGCGCCATCTACCTCTATGACGGCAAGAAGGACACGCATCTGCGCATCCACGGCACCATCGCGCCGCAGTCGATCGGAACCAGCGCCTCGAATGGCTGCTTCCGCATGATCAACGAGCACGTCATGGACCTCTACAGCCGCGTCAGGGTTGGCACCAAGGTCGTTATCATCTGACGTTTTCGTCATCCTGCCGAAAGGGCCGGCTCAGCCGGCCCTTTTGTTTTGCCCTGTTCACGATCCGAGCGCCTTCTTGGGAAAAAACCTTCGCGGTGGTTTTTTCTCTGGCGGAATCAATCCGGCCGCGTTAAGCGATGACTCCCATGGCGCGATATGTATTCATCACAGGCGGCGTGGTTTCCTCACTTGGAAAAGGCATAGCCGCAGCGGCCCTTGGGGCTCTCCTGCAGGCGCGAGGCTATCGCGCACGCATCAAAAAACTCGACCCCTACCTCAATGTCGATCCGGGCACGATGTCGCCGTACCAGCATGGCGAGGTTTTCGTCACTGATGATGGCGCGGAAACCGATCTCGATCTTGGCCATTACGAGCGCTTCACCGGCCGCTCCGCCAATCAGCAGGACAACATCACCACCGGCCGCATCTACAAGAACATCATCGAGCGTGAGCGGCGCGGCGATTATCTCGGCGCAACCGTGCAGGTCATTCCGCACGTCACCGACGAGATCAAGAATTTCGTCCTCAACGGCAATGACGACTATGATTTCGTGCTTTGCGAGATCGGCGGCACGGTCGGCGACATCGAGGCGATGCCGTTCCTGGAAGCGATACGCCAGCTCGGCAACGACCTGCCGCGCAACAACGCCGTTTACGTGCATCTGACGCTGATGCCCTACATCCCGACAGCGGGCGAGCTGAAGACCAAGCCGACTCAGCATTCGGTCAAGGAGCTGCGCGGCATCGGCATCGCGCCCGACATCCTGCTGGTCCGCGCCGACCGCGCCATCCCCAAGGAAGAACGCAGAAAATTGTCGCTGTTCTGCAACGTCCGCGAGAGCGCTGTGATCCAGGCGCTCGACGTGCCGCATATCTACGACGTGCCGATGGCATACCACAAGGAAGGGCTCGATTCGGAAGTGCTGGCCGCCTTCGGCATCGATCCGGCGCCGAAGCCGCGCATGGAGCCCTGGCAGGCGGTGTCCAACCGCATCCACAATCCGGAAGGCGAGGTCACCATCGCCGTGGTCGGCAAATATACCGGCCTCAAGGATGCCTACAAATCGCTGATCGAGGCGCTCTCGCATGGCGGCCTGGCCAACCACGTCAAGGTCAAGCTCGACTGGATCGAATCGGAGATCTTCGAAAAGGAGGATCCGACGCCATGGCTGGAAAAGGTGCATGGCATCCTGGTTCCCGGCGGCTTTGGCGAGCGCGGTGCCGAAGGCAAGATCCTGGCGGCGAAGTTCGCGCGCGAGCGCAAGGTGCCGTATTTCGGCATCTGCTTCGGCATGCAGATGGCTTGCATCGAGGCCGCGCGGTCGCTGGCCGGCGTCGAGCATGCGTCTTCGACCGAGTTTGGTCCGACCGAGGAACCGGTCGTCGGCCTGATGACCGAATGGCTGAAAGGCAACATGCTGGAGAAGCGCCGCGAAACCGGCGATCTCGGCGGCACGATGCGGCTCGGCGCCTATCAAGCCGAACTCGCCAAGGGCTCCAAGATCGCCGAGATTTACGGCGACACACAGATTTTCGAGCGCCATCGCCACCGCTACGAGGTCAATGTCGACTACAAGGAGCGGCTCGAAGATTGCGGCCTGGTGTTTGCCGGCATGTCGCCCGACGGCGTGCTGCCGGAGACGGTCGAGTATCCAGACCACCCCTGGTTCATCGGCGTGCAATATCATCCGGAACTGAAAAGCCGGCCGCTCGACCCGCATCCGCTGTTCGCCAGTTTCATCGAGGCGGCGGTGGAGCAGAGCCGGTTGGTGTAGCGATCAGGTCGGGCGGCAATGCAGACCTATGTCGCGCTGCTTTACAGCATCATCCTGGGCGAGGGCCGCCGGGTCGTCATGGCCGACCTCAAGGCTATGGCCGAAGAGCTCGGGCTGAACAACCCGCGCACGCTGGTGTCGACGGGCAATCTGGTCTTCGAGGCACCGGCAACTGATATCGCCGACCTCGAACGGTGGTTGGAGGCAGCCTTTGAAAAAACCTTCGGCCGCCATGTCGATATCCTCGTGCGCGGTGCCCAGGACTGGCTGAAGCTTGCCGCCGGCAATCCGTTCCCGGCCGATTCGGCTAAAGCAGGCGATCAGGTGGCCGTACGGGTGATGCGCAAGCCTGCGCCCGTGGAGGCCGTGAAGGGGCTCCAAGCCTATGCCGGCGAGGATGAAAAAGTGACTTCGGTCGGCGGCGACATCTGGGTCGTATTTTCACGCGAGAGGACAAGCTCGCGGCTGCTCGCGGCAATGAATCACAAGCGCATGGGCACGGGCACGTCGCGCAACTGGAACACAGTGCGCAGATTGGCCGAGATGCTCGGGTAGTTCGGGGCGGCTTTGCGCCGCCCCGAATGACGCCCGTCAGGCTTTCGCGGTCCTGGCGCCGGCGCCTAAAGCGGCGGTGCGTAGCACGTAGTAGATGATGCCGGCGATCGCCACGCCGAAGAACCAGCCATAGACGCCCCACCAGGACGGCAGCCAGTTGGTGAAGTTGGGCAGGATCGACGAGAAGATGGCGCCGATGCCGGCGGCGATGAATGCATTGACGTGCCAGCCGCCCTGGAAACGGAACTCGCCGTCTTCGCGGTAAAGCGCCTCAACGTCGATCTCACCCTTCCGGATCAGGTAGTAGTCGACCATCATCACCCCGAAGATCGGCCCCATCGTCGCGCCGATGATGTTGACGAAGGAAGCGGCACTGCCTTCCCATGGCGCGAAGGGATAGAGCAGCAGGGCAATGACGGCCGCGATATAGCCGCCCTTCTTGAAGTCGATCTGCCTGGGGAAGACGTTGGAGAAGTCGAAGGCCGGCGAGACGAAATTGGCGACCACGTTGATGCCCAGGGTCGCAACCGCAAAGGTCAGGGCTGCGAGCGCCGCCAGGAACCAGCTGTCGAATTTCGCCGAGATCTGGTCGGGATGCAGCAGCACCTCGCCATAGACGTCAAAGGCGGCAATGGTGGTGACGCCGGCGACCAGCGAGAACAGGATGAGGTTGATCGGCAGGCCCCAGATGTTGCCCTTGCGCAGCGATGCCTTGTCCGGCGCGTAACGGGCGAAATCGCAGAAGTTGAGATAGAGCGCCGAGAAATAGGTGACCCAGATTGCTGCCACCGCAAACAGCGAAGTCCACGAGCCGGGCGTGCCGGGCACGCCCGCGTCCTTCGTCTTGTCCAGCAACACGTCCATCGGGATGTCGCTGGTGAAGGCAAATCTCCCGGATTTGACGCAGAGATAGATCGCCAGGATCAGCATCATCACCCACACTGCGGGGCCGGCCCAGTCCTGGAAGCGGCGCACCGTTTCCATGCCGTTCTGGATGATCAGCAGTTGCAGCCCCCAGATGACCACGAAGCAGATCACCTCCAGGCCGGTATGGCCGAGGAAATGCGTGCTGGCGTTGAAATCGGCGAACCACTGCGTGCGGATCAGCAGCGCCACGATCGCGCCCGAGGCGGCGGCCGTCTGCGCGCCGTACCAGAAGCAGGCGACGATGGCGCGCACCAGTGCCGGTATGTTGGCGCCCCAGATGCCGAAAGAGGCGCGGGCAAGCACGGGGTAGGGCACGCCCGTCTTCACGCCGGCATAGCCGACCATGTTCATCAGCACATAGATGATCAGCGATCCGATGCCTATGGCGATGATGAAATTGACGAAGCCGCCGCAAAACAGGAACAGACTGGCGGCAAGATAGTAGCCCCAAAGGCTGTGGACGTCCGATGTCCAGACGTTGAAGATCGAGAATGGTCCCCAGTTTCGCACTTTGGCCGGAGCCAGATCCTCGTTGTACAGATCAGGTGAAGCACCCTGTATCGTCATGGCAATGTTCCCCTTTTGCAGCACGCGCCCTCACGCGTTGGCCGCGTGCAGGTTAAGCCTGCCGCAGGGGAACCGACAAGCAACCTATTTGCCGGCTTTGGCCTTAAAGATATTCAATGAGAACTGCGATTATCGATGCAAGGCGATGGTGGGTCATCGCTGAACCCGGCACGGATGATTCGAAGTTCGACACCAGGATTTCAATCTGAAGCGGTGGCTGCCGACACCTTCGGTAGGGGGCCATCTAAGCGATGGCCATCACCTGCTTGTGGTCCGCGACTTCGGCGAGCAGCCAATCCTGAAACAGGCCGGTGCCTGGTTTGTTGCCGATGCTGCGACGCTGATGCAGGTAAATGCCGGCCGGATAGGTGTGGCGGGCACGGAACGGGGCGACCAGTTTGCCTTGCTGCAGAAAATCTTGCGCCATCATCGTGTCCGCGAGCGCTATTCCCGCGCCATTGATCGCTTCGCGCATGATCAAGGTGCAATCATCCAGTGTTGTGCTGGATTTTGGCGTCGTTTCCAGAACGCCTTCCTGCTCCAGCCAACGCTTCCATCTCATGGTTTCGCATTCATGGATCAGATGATGATTGACCAGATCGGCCGGCGATCGCAGCGGCACAGGCCCCTCCAAAAGCGAAGGCGCACAGACCGGCGTCAAAAGCAGCGGGATCAGCAGCGTCAAAGCCGGGCCGGCCTTGTAGACGAACTCGTCGACAATGGCCAAATCGAAGTTGGCGCGCTTGCCTGAAGTGGAGATCTCCAGATCCACCGACGGATGCAACCGGCGAAAGTTCGGCAACCGGTCCGCCAGCCAAAGGTTCAGAACAGTGGGCACGCACAAGACCCGGACACGTTGGATCTTGCCGTGGCGCGACCCCTCGGAGAGGCTGACGTCATCGGTGGCGCGCCAGATGGCTTCGAACGCCTCCGAGAGGCTGCGCGCATAGTAGGAGCCCCTGATGGTTGGGGTTATCTGGCGAAAACCGCGTTCGAACAGGTCCTGGCCAAGATTTCGTTCAAGCGCGCGGATGTGGCGGCTGACAGCCGAGGGTGTCAGATGCAGTTCTTCCGCCGCGTCCTTTACGCTGCCGAGGCGAGCGGCGGCCTCGAAAGCGCGCATGCCATTGAGTGAGGGAAGGGCCATTGGCCGATCATGAATTGTCAGTTGAGTTTTTGTCAATCGACATGGGCAGAATTCGCGTTTGATCGCCTGCCCCGTTAGGGGATACCCAGAAGACAAGAGCAATTAAGTCGTCTCAAGAAAGCGACTGTTTGGGGACCGGCATTATACCACGAACGGCGGAGACCGGCTTGACCAGTCTCCACCGGGGCGAGCGAAGCGTTGCTCGCTACCGGCTGGTGTTGCCGCAATTGGAGAGAGCGCCAGCCTATGCCTCAATCGCCAGCGCCGGTTTTCGAGACCGCGGACGAGATTTCCGCCGAAGCCTCTGTCGTCGTGATTTTGCAAACTGCCCACACGGGCTTTGGCCCGCGGGCAGTCGCCCTGGATGCCGAGATGAGCGGGATTTTCTCTCGCGCCTGCTCCGACCCGGCCGCCTTGGCCGAATCCGGCACCTGCATCGATCTTATTGCTCCTCAGGCCGTATCGACCAAGCGCGTGGTCGTCCTGGCCTTGGGCAAAGCTGAAACGGTAACCGCCCTGTCGTTGGCACGCGCCGGCGGTCTGCTTGCCGCGCATCTGGAGGGCAAGGGAGAATGCGCGGCCACGCTGGTCCTGGACCCCATCGCCGGCGTTGACCTGCCCGGAGCCGAAATCCTGGCGCGTGTCGCGCTCGGCATGCGGCTACGCCGCTATCGTTTCGACATGCGCAACCGGCGGCAAGGAGCAGGAGCGGATCGAACCTTGCGGGTGAAACTGGTCGGGGCCGGCGGCCCGGATCTGACCGCGGCGCTGGCGCGGATCAATGCCATCGCCGACGGCGTGGAATATGCACGCACCCTGGTCAACCTGCCGCCGAACCATCTCCATCCCGACAATTTCCACGATCATCTGGAGCCGCTGCGTGAAGCCGGCATCGACATCGAAATGCTCGATGCCGCGCAACTGAAGGAGCTCGGCATGAACGCGCTTCTTGCTGTTGGATCGGGCTCGGCGCGCCCGCCCCGGGTCGCTGTCCTGCGTTACCGGGGCAAGGGTGCGCCCGCTCAACCACTCGCTTTCGTCGGCAAGGGCGTCTGCTTCGATTCGGGAGGCCTCTGCATCAAGGGCGGAGCGCAAATGTTCGACATGAAAGCCGACATGGGCGGAGCGGCCGCTGTGGTCGGCCTGCTGATCGCGCTCGCCCGGCAAGGCAGCCCGGTACATGTTGTCGGTGTTCTCGGCATCGCCGAGAACATGCCATCCGGCACCGCGCTCAAACCGCGCGACATCATCACGACGGCGTCCGGACAGACCGTGGAAGTGTTCGACACGGATGCGGAAGGACGCCTGCTTCTGGCCGACTGCCTCCACTATGCAGCCACGCGCTTCAACCCTTCGGTGATCGTCGATCTGGCGACGCTGACCTATTCGGTGACGCGTGGCCTGGGGTCGATATTCGCCGGCCTGTTCAGCACCGACGATGCCATCGCGTCACAGATGATCGCGGCCGGAGAAGCGGTCGGCGAACGGTTCTGGCGGCTGCCGCTCGACCGGGCCTATGATGAGGGTCTGCAATCGCCGTTCGCGGACCTGCGGCATCATGCCAAGGACATGGAAGACGGCGACGCTCCCTATGCGGCGGCCTTCCTGCGTCACTTCACTGAAGACCGCCCCTGGGTGCATCTCGACATCGCCAGCAAGGAACTGACCGACACCGATCGGCCTCTCGGCAGGCAAGGTGCCACGGCATTTGGCGTGCAGATGCTGGAAGAGTGGGTGCAGGTCACCCGCAACATGAGTTAGGCCCCCGTCGTCACGGACAAATACAAGATGCCTTCAACCGCACTGGGAACTGGGATGTCATCTGAGATCATCGGCATGGAAGGACGGGGCGCTTTCGGTGCCTACGAGACCTGGTATCGGGTCAGTGGCGAACTCGGTGGCGAAAAGGCGCCGGTGGTGATCCTGCATGGCGGCCCGGGCGTCGCCCACAATTATGTCGATGCCTACAACCTTCTTGCGCGAAGGGATCGCGCCGTCATTCATTATGACCAGTTGGGCTGCGGCAATTCCACCTTGCTGCCTGAGAAAGGCGCCGATTTCTGGACACCTGGGCTGTTCATCGACGAGCTTGAAAACCTGATCGACCACCTCGGCATTCGGGCGGGCTTCCACGTGCTCGGCCAGAGCTGGGGCGGCATGCTGGGCGCCGAATATGCCGTGACGCGGCCGCAGGGTCTGAAATCGCTGACCATTGCCAACTCACCGGCGTCCATGAAGCTGTGGGTCGAAGAGGCCAACCGGTTGCGTGCGGATCTGCCCGCCGATGTGCAGGAGACTCTGACCTGGCACGAGCAGGCCGGCACGACGGACGATGCGGCGTACCAGGCGGCGACGATGGTGTTCTACGAGCGGCATGTCTGCCGGGTCGTGCCTTTCCCGCCCGAAGTCACGGAAAGTTTCGCCCAGGTCGTGCGCAATCCGACCGTCTATAATCTGATGAATGGGCCGAACGAGTTCCATGTCATCGGAACGCTGAAGAACTGGAGCATCGTCGAGCGCCTGCCGGCCATCGATGTTCCCACATTGATCATCTCCGGACGTCACGACGAGGCCACGCCCGCGACCGTGCAGCCCTACAAGGACGGCATCAAGGGGTCTCGCTGGGAGATATTCGAGCATTCCAGCCACATGCCGCATGTCGAAGAGCAAGATGCGTGCATGCGGGTGGTGGGAGACTTCCTGGACCACAACGATAACTGAAAAAAGGGGAATCAAGACATGAAGAAACTGCTTCTGGCGGCAACAGCCGCGGCATTGCTGGCCGGTACATGGCTGGCCCCGGCACAGGCCGAATATCTCAAGGAGCACCGGGGCGGCACCATCCGCCTGCTGGCCCGCTCCGCGGCCGGAACGCTCGATCCGCACATCAATTACACGGACCAGGGCTGGCAGATGTACCAGCCGATCTATGACGGCCTGGTGGCCTTCCGCAAGGCCGAGGGCATGGACGGCTTCACCATCGTTCCCGATCTGGCCGAGGCCCTGCCGCAGGTCAGCAATGACGGTAAGACCTTCACCTTCAAGCTGCGCAAGGGCATCAAGTTCTCCAGCGGCCAGGATCTTGGCGTGAAGGACGTCGTCGCTTCCTTCCAGCGCATCTTCAAGGTTTCCGGACCCACCTCCGGCACGTTCTATGCTGGCATCGTCGGCGCGGACAAATGCCTGGCCGACACCAAGAGCTGCACGCTGGAAGGCGGCGTTGTCGGCGACGAAGCGGCCGGCACCATCACCATCAACATCACCAAGCCGGATGCCGAGCTGCTCTACAAGCTTGCCTTGCCGCATGCCGTGGTCCTGCCGGCGGAAACGCCCGCCGAAGACATGGGTTCCAAGCCCATTCCCAGCACCGGCGCGTACATGATCTCCGCCTTCGACCCCAATAAGGGCATGACGGTTTCCCGCAACCCCAATTTCAAGCAGTGGAGCGAAGAAGCCCAGCCGGACGGCTATCCGGATGTCGTTCAATATGATTTCGGCCTATCCGAAGAGGCAGCCGTCACCGCGATCCAGAACGGCGAAGCGGACTGGATGTTCGACGCTCTGCCCAGCGATCGCCTGGGCGAACTGGGCAGCAAGTCCATGGACCAGCTGCACATCTCACCGCTTTCGGCTTGGTGGTACGCGCCGCTGAACAACCGTCTCGCACCCTTCGACAATGAAAAAGCCCGCCAGGCCGTTGCCTATGCGATCGATCGCAACACGCTGGTCAAGCTGTTCGGCGGCAAGGTGCTGGCCTCGCCGGTCTGTCAGGTCCTGCCCCCGGATTTCCCCGGCCATGAAGACTATTGCCCCTTCACCCAAAAATCCGGGCGCCAAATGGTCGGCTCCTGATCTCGACAAAGCAAAGCAGCTCGTCGAGGACTCCGGCACCAAGGGCCAGAAGGTGACGATCATCGTCGAGGACACCGCCATTTCGCGGTCCATCGGTGTCTATCTGCAGAGCGTGCTGACCAGCATCGGCTATGTCGCCGACGTCAAGCCGATCTCGTCGAACATCCAGTTCACCTACATCCAGAACACCAACAACAAGGTGCAGATGTCCGTCACCCAGTGGTACAAGGACTATCCGGCGGCTTCGGACTTCCTGAACATCCTGTTCAGCTGCGCCTCCTTCCGTGAAGGTTCGGACGCCTCGATCAACATCGCCGGCTTCTGCGACAAGGAAATCGACGCCAAGATGCAAAAAGCATTGGACCTCGGCGTCACCGACCAGAAAGCCGCCGACAAAATGTGGGCTGAAATCGACAGGCAAGTCACCGACAAGGCACCCGCCGTTGGCCTCTTCACGCCGAAGCGGCTCGACTTTGTCAGCAAACGTCTCGGCAATTTCAAGTTCAACCGGCAGTTCAACTGGATGATCACCCAATCCTGGGTACAGTAACGAACCGCGGAGGGGCACGTCGGTGTCGAACGTAGCTGTCGCCGCGCCGCGCAAGACGCGAGGGCCCTGGGCCGTCGCGTTTGCGAAGCTGGCAAGGGACAGGGCTGCCATGGCGTCGCTGGCCGTGTTCCTCCTCATCGTCCTTGCCTGCCTCAGTGCGCCTCTTTATGCGAAATGGGCAGGCGTGGATCCCTTCGCCTCGACGCTCGACGCCGTTATCCAGATCGACGGTGCCGACGTTCCGGTGATGGAACAATCGACGGAGGGGCTTGGGCTTGGCTACACACCGCTCGGCCCGACCTGGCGGCTGGGCAATTATTTCCTCGGCGCCGACAGCCAGGGCCGCGATGTCATGGCCAGGATGCTCTATGGCGGGCTGAGCTCGTTGTTGATCTCCGGAGCAGCCACCATCTTCACCCTGATCCTGGGCACGGCGGCGGGATTGATCGCCGGCTATTTCGGCGGCGTCACCGACACGGTGCTGTCGCGCTTCCTCGACATACTGTGGGCGTTCCCGATCTATCTGCTGGCGATTTCGCTCTCCATCGTCACCATCGCGCATGGCATCACGATCGGTCCGATCCAGATCGAGTCCGGCAGTCTGTGGCTGCCTGTCATCATCATCGGCACCGTCTACGTGCCCTATGTGGCCCGCCCAATCCGCGGGCAGGTTCTGGCACTGCGTAAAAGCGAGTTCGTGCTGGCCGCGATCAATCTGGGCGTGCCGGGATGGCGCATCTTGTGGCGCGACATCCTGCCCAACGTCACCACCACGCTCATCGTCTTCGTGCCGCTGATGATGGCGCTGAACATGCTTACGGAATCAGCGCTTTCCTTCCTTTCGATCGGTGTGCAGCCACCCGCCGCGAGCTGGGGCACCATCATCCAGGACGGGCAGGCGCTGCTTTACACCAGGCCATTGGTGGCGCTGGTGCCGGGGCTGGCGATCGCGGTTTCCGTCATGGCGCTCAATGTCTTCGGCGACGGCCTGCGCGACGCGCTCGACCCGCGCTCCAAGGTTCGGCTGGGGCGCGACTGATGATCTACGCCATCCTGCGCCGTTTCGGCCAGATGCTGTTCGTGATGTTCGGCATCTCGGTCATCGTCTTCCTGATTTTCTTCGCAACGCCGGGCGCCGACCCGGCGGCGCGCATCGCCGGCCGCAATGCATCGCCCGAAGTGCTGGAGGCGGTACGCCACAGCTTCGGCTTCGACCGGCCGCTCTACGTGCAATATGTGACGATGATGGAGAAGATCTTCGTCACCGGCGATCTGACCTCCTTCGTCAATCGTGGCTGGAAGGTGGTGCCGGCGGTCATGGATTCGATCCCGGTTACACTCTCGCTGGTGTTCGGAGCGGCGATCCTGTGGGTGGTCGTCTCCATCATCATCGGCATCGCCGCCGCCGCCACGCGCGGCAGCTGGCTGGACAAGCTGCTGATGGCGCTGGGGCTGCTCGGTATTTCGATGCCGGTGTACTGGCTGGGCGAAGTGATGAACCTGATCACCCAGAGCCGCTACCACGACAGCTGGGCGTTCTCCTGGGTGCCACCGCTCGGCTACAAGAATTTCTCCGACGATCCGAAGGGCTGGTTTCTGACCCTGGTCATTCCCTGGATCACACTGTCCATTCTCTATATCGGCATTTACGGGCGCGTGCTGCGCGCGGCAATCATCGAATCGCTGCAGGAAGACTATATCCGCACGGCCCGGGCCAAGGGGCTGTCGGAAACCCGCATCCTGCTGCGCCATGCCTTGCGCACGTCGCTCATCGCCTTCGTCACTCTGTTCGGCCTGGATTTCGGCGCGCTGGTGGGAGGCTCGGCCTTGCTCACAGAGGTGGTGTTCGGGCTGCACGGCATCGGCAAGCTCACTTATGACGCTCTGCAGAATCTCGATCTGCCGATGATCATGGCGACGGTGATGTATGCGTCCATGTTCGTGGTTATCGCCAATGCGGTCGTCGATTTCGTCTACATCCTTCTCGATCCGCGCCTGAGGACATCATGATACTGTCGGTGCGCGACCTCAGAGTTTCCTTCCGCACAAATGATGGCCTGGTGCGGGCCATCGATGGCGTTTCCTTCGACCTCGAGGAGAGCGAGATCCTCGGTGTCGTCGGTGAGTCCGGTTCCGGCAAGACCGTGTCGCTGCTGGCCGTCATGGGTCTCATCACCGATCCCAACGCCACCATCGAAGGGTCGATCCGCTACAAGGGCCGCGAACTCGTGGGACTGCCCGCACGCGAACTCAGGCGGCTGCGCGGCAACGAGATCGCGATGATCTTCCAGGATCCGATGACCGCATTGACGCCTGTCTACACGATCGGCTGGCAGATCGCCGAACAGATCCGCGCGCATCGCAACATCAGCAAGTCCAAGGCGATGGAGCGCGTCGAGGAACTGCTGGCCGAGGTGAATTTTCCGAACCCGCACGAGGCGATGTCGCGCTACCCGCACCAACTGTCCGGAGGCATGCGTCAACGGGCGGTGATCGCAATGGCTTTGTCCTGCAATCCGGCGCTGCTGGTGGCTGACGAACCGACCACGGCGCTTGACGTCACCGTACAGGCCGGTATTCTCGATCTGGTGCGCAAGCTGCGCGCGACGCACAAGTCGGCGGTCGTCTTCATCACGCATGACATGGGCGTGGTCTCCGAACTCGCCGACCGGGTCATGGTCATGTATGCCGGCCGCGTGGTGGAGCGCGGCAGTCGCGCGGAGCTGTTTTCCGATCCGCGACACCCCTATACGCGCGCGCTGCTGGGTTCGATCCCGCCGCTGACCGGCGAAAAACCGCGGCGCCTGCCGGCCATTCCCGGTTCGCCGCCATCATTGCTGCGACTGCCGCAGGGCTGTGCGTTCGGTCCGCGGTGTCCAGTTCACTACGAACCCTGCGAGGCCGGCAAGCCCGATCTCGGGAGCGGCACCCATGCCGCGGCATGCTTCAGGGTGGCACAGGCATGAGCGGACCGATGATCGACAAGAACCGCCCAATCCTCGAGACGCGTTCGCTGGGCAAGCGCTTTTCCATCGGCAGCCGCTTTTCTGCCGAGGGCAAGCGAACCGTCCATGCGGTCGACAATGTTTCCCTGACCGTGTGGCGCGGCGAGACGGTTGGGCTGGTCGGCGAATCCGGATGCGGCAAGTCCACGCTGGCGCGCTGTCTGGTGAGGCTCTACGACATATCGGACGGCGAGCTTCTGTTCGAAGGCAACGACATCACCTCGAAGTCGCTGTCTGAACTCAGGCCGCTGCGGCGGCGCCTGCAAATGGTTTTCCAGGATCCGTCGGCATCGCTCAATCCGCGCCGGCGCGTCGGCGACCTGGTGGCCGAGCCGCTGCGCATCCATGGCAGGCTCTCGTCGAGCGAGATCACCAAACGCGTGGCGGAACTGTTCGACCTTGTCGGCTTGCTGCCGGATCACGTCATGCGGTTTCCGCACGAATTTTCCGGCGGACAACGCCAGCGCGTCGGCATCGCGCGGGCTATTGCATTGAATCCGGACCTTGTGGTCCTGGACGAACCCGTCTCTGCGCTCGACGTGTCGGTGCAGGCGCAAATCGTCAACCTGCTCGCCGATCTGCAGGAGAAGCTCAACCTCACTTACATCTTCATCGCCCACGACCTGTCTGTGGTACGTCAGGTTTCAACCCGCATCGCGGTCATGTATCTCGGCTCGATCGTCGAAGAAGGGCCGGCGGAAGAAGTGTTTGCAGCACCAGCCCATCCCTATAGCCAGGCGCTGATCTCGGCGGTTCCCGTCGTGGAGACGACGCCCGGTGGGACGCGCAAGCGCATCATCCTCACCGGCGACGTACCGAGCCCGCTGAACCCTCCAACCGGCTGCCGTTTCCATCCCCGATGCCCGATCGCGGCGGAGCGCTGCCGTTCGGAGCGGCCGCAGTTACGGGAATACCGGCCCGGTCGCAAAGTCGCCTGCCACTTCCCCACGATGTAGGCGACACTCACCACCGCACGGGTGATCGCCTTCGCCTGACAGATTTCTAAAAAATTCCATTTTTGCCGGGAACCAACTGGCTATTGGCGCGTTTGGTGGGGTTCGATCGAGCGCATTGCGGTCGACCGGGAGGAAGCGATGGATCAATTGCATTTCTTTTCGCCCGTGCGGATTTCGCGCGGGCAGGGACACCCTTTGGAAGAAATCGATAGTGTTGCCGAAGCCATGATGTTCTTGCGGAAATGGCCGACGGGACGGCGCGGTCCGGTTTATCAGTGCGCGCTGAATTGTTGCTCGGCCGCCTTGTCGGGCCAGATGTCGGCCGAGGAAGCAAGGAAAGCGTTCACCGGCTTTGCCCGCATCACGCGTCTTCTCGATGACGACATGGCGTTGCCGGTGCCCGGCGAAAGCAAGGCAAGCGTACACGCGTTGCGGCGATAGGCTGTTGTCCTGACGGTCCCCACAAGGTCCCGCGCTGCAAGGCGCGGGACCTTGTGCCGCGCTCGGTTTGACGCATCGAAAGTTCGTCCTGCATGGCACACTTTCACAGCGGACGGTCGTTCATGCTTACTTCGGTCACGAGCTTGCGGCGAAGCGCCATGGTGTAGTCGTCTGGCCCCTTTGGCGTCATGACGAAGGCTTGGGAACCGCCAATCACCGATTTGGCAAAATAGGATGCCAGAGGTTCGCCGGGATTCTCATCCTCCGTCGGGATGGCGATGGCGTTGATCGTATATCCCTTGGCTATGGCGTTCGACCTGCTCGGCTGGACGGGAAGCCCGTCGTTGTTCTCGCCGTTGGAAGAGATATCGATGACTTTCTTGGCCGCCTTTCCCGGGAACCGGTCGAGCAGGAGACTGCCGATGTCGATAGCCGAGGAAACGGATGTTCCGCCACGCCCTCTGCGGATGAAGCCGGTATCGCCTTTCCTGCTGATCACCGCTGCCGCCGCTTTGGCATCTTCCAGTCCGCAGATGCTTGTCCAGGGCAGCACGACGCGTGCGTGTCCGGGGCTCGACCATTCAAAATAGGCAACGCCGATGCAGCCAACGTAATTCCGGCTGATAGCGGCGATGATCTCTGGCGAGGTGAGTGCCGCGGCATGTCCCTCGCGTTGCATATCGGCGATCTTTGGATCGATCGACGACGAGAAGTCGACCGCGAACACGATGGCGACGTCAACGTTCGCGGCATGGGCAGAGATCGCCCAAAACATCGAAGCTGCGACTATTCCTGTCACTCTCGAGATTGAACTGACCGGCGTCAGAATGCCCCAACCTTTCGTCCGTACCCGTTCACGAAAGGATAGGGGGGCGGCGTCCTGATGATATACACTGCCAAACATGTCATTCTCCATCTCGACATCCGGTCGTTTCAAAAAGCGAGCTCAACATGTGGAAATTTGGCGGGGCGCCTTGGCACCCACCCCGAACAGCAGCAGATCGGCCTTGGTCCACAAAAGATAACAGCCGAGCAAGGTCAGCGGCATGGCGAGTGCCGCGAAGGACCCGCCCGACCAGACCTCCGGCAGAGCTCGGCCGAGGGCGACGGTCGTCGCCAGCATTGCCGGCAACCGGCTGGCGAGCACCGCACTGCGGAACGGATCGGGCCAAGCGGCCGGCCACATCGGAATTGGCGTGCCGGGCCTGTGGAAGGTGCTGCCGAATTTGCCCAGGGCATGGAGCAGGCCAGAGGTCGCCGCAAGCAATGGATCGCCGAGCAGCAACAGGGCAATACCGAGTCCGATCGCACCCAGACCCGACAGGAAGTCGCCCAGACGGTTGAGGGTGGGATCGGGAGCATCCGGCCTTGCCCAGGCCCGGTGATAGGCCTCGCCGCCCCAGAAGAAGACCAGGGTGGTCAAGGTCAGCGCAACAGTGCCATGGCTGCCGGCGAAATATTCGATCACCGCCATGGTGACGCTGCTTCCCTCATGCAAGCCGACCGGCGCGGTAGCAATCTGGATCGCGAGACCGACAATGAGGCCGAGCGCGTTACCGCTGTTGTAATAGCCGCCCGGTCCCTTCATGCGGGCGCGAAGCGCCGAAACCAAATGTGCGATAGGAAGAAGGATCGTCCGCGCGTCCATCACTGCGCCCCCACGACAAGTCCTGCCGCCATCGGCAAGGCCACCGCCGCCTGGCTGATCGACGCCACTGGCCCCGTGTCGGGCGGCAGCCGGGGCCGGAATAGGTTTCGCATCACCGGCAAGGGTCATCACATTCCTCCACTGGACCTGAATTGTTGGGGTGACGATCGCCTGCCCAATTTGCGGCGGCAGCTGCAAAGGCAGGGGCCCCGTCGGAGGGTTGAACCGAAGCGGTTCGCAAGGACGTGCGTGCCTGCGGCGCTCGGTTCGACAGTGCCACGGACAGGATCGCACCCAGAATGATGGCGGCACCCAATGCGCTCGCGGACGAGCTCCGCTCGCCGAGAAAGATCGCCGCGCCCAGCGCCCCGAAAACGCTTTCTGCGCTGACGATCACGGCGGCGTGGCTGGCCGGCGTAAAGCGGAGGGCAACCGTCTGTATGCCGAAGGCAATCGCAGTGGAGAACACGCCGAGGATCGCCAGTTCCGGGCCGGCTGCGAATGCGGCGGCCAACGACAGATTGCCTTGCATTGCGCCGAGCGGCAGGGCGAAGGCTGCGGCGCCGAAGAACTGTGTCGCAGCTGCGGTGAACGGCCGCGCATGCACCTGCATGTGCCGGCCCAGCTCGACTGCCCAGAGCGCATAGCAGGCAGCCGAGAGGACAGCGGTGAGATCGCCGCTGATGAGCCCGGCGATCCCATCCGACAACAGCAGGGCTCCAACAACGGTCAGCCCGGCGGCGACCGTGAGACTCGGCGTCGGACGTTCGCCTATGAGAAACCAGGCGGCCAGCGGTGTCATTACCGTTGCCGTGCTGACCAGGAAGCTCGCATTGGTGACGGAGGCGCCGAGATAGCAAAGCTGCTGGAGCGTGATGGAGATGGCAAACAGCGCGCACACCTTGGCCAAGCTGGAAAAATAGTCCGGCCCGAGCGGAAGCCGCCTCTCCATCAAGACAAAGGGCAACACAAGCAGGCCGCCGATCAGGCAGCGCAGACCCACCGCACTCAGCGCGTCGAGATGCACAAGCACCATCTTTTGCGAGACATTGCCGAAGCCCCACAAAGCGGCTGCGAATAGCAGCAGCAAATTGGCTCTTGTCCTGGACACGCGTCCCCCTCGAACCAAGCCTTTCGTTGACTTGGTCACTTTAATTTAGCAAAGCCTAAACAGCCTGCCGTTACGGCAGCGCTTGAGCGCGAAGGCCGACTGTTGCGAAGCGTTAGTTTTGAGTTAGGATTTCGTCAGGCTGGGATAGCAAATGCAAAGTGAGGACAGGGGCGCTGCAAATAGAATCTCACTCTTCGGCGGTTTCCGGATTGAAAATGAAACGGCCGGTCCGCTTCGGCTGACCGGGAAACGAGGGCCGGCAATCATCGCCTATCTGGCCCGGTGTCCGGGCATGGCGGCGACGCGGGAGAGGCTGGCTGACCTCCTATGGGGCGACAGTGACGGCGAACATTCGCGCAACAGCCTTCGGCAAGCCCTCAGTGTCCTGCGCCAGGATCTGGCGCGAGAAGGGGTGGATCTCATCCATTCCAGCGGTGAGCTGATCGCCCTGAGGCCAGAGGCCTTTCAAATCGACGTGGAGAAGTTCGAAACGGGTCTCTCGGCCCGTTCCGCTCAGGACCTCGCGAAGGCCTTGGCGAACTACACCGGGCCCTTCCTCGACGGGCTTTATCTGGGAAGCAATGCGTTCGATGACTGGATCACATCGGAACGCGACAGGCTGCTCGGCCGCGCGCTTGAGTCCTTCGAAAAACTGGCCCGTCTCGTCGACCCCGATGCCGGGCTGATCCTGGCCGATCGTATTCTGAGCATGGAACCGACACGGGAAGAATCCTATCGGCTCAAGATGGAATTGCTGCTCGCATGCGGGCAACGCGACAGGGCAATCAGGACATACGAAGCTTGCAGAAGCATGCTGAAGAAGGAGTTCGGCGTCGAAGCCGGCACTGAAACGCGGGCGCTTTGGCAATCTCTGTTGCTTGCCGCCGATGACGCTTCAAATGTGCAGTCGACAAGTGGTGTTCCGGCCAGCCAGCGCCTTGGGCGTCCGTCCATCAGCGTTGCCGACTTCGTCAATCTGACTGGAAAGCAAGGCGACGACTTTTTCGCCAAGGGACTTGTCCAGGACATCACGACGGCCCTTTCCGAAGTGGCCGATTATGTCGTGCTCGCCGCGCTTCCGCCCGAGAAGAGCGGCCCAGGCGAAGAAGCCAAGACGCCAGGGACACTCCGGGCGCGATATATGCTCAGCGGCAGCGTCCAGAGATCTGGCAATGGGTTGAGGGTAAATGTCCAGCTCGTCGACGCCGCCGGCGGCCACCACGTCTGGGCCCAGAAGTTCGACGGCCACTCCGAGAACGCGCTCGAATTCCAGGACAGGATCGCACAGTCTGTTGTTCTTGCCGTGATCCTCGAACTTCAACTGACCAACTGGAAGGTTCGAGACAAAAGCCCGCCGGGGACCCCTGAAGTGCGCAGGCTGGTCAACGAAGCCCTCATGAAATATTTTGAGATGACTCGGGACTCACTTTTGATCGGGATTGAGCTTGCCGAGAAGGCCTTCTCGATAGGTCCCGACAACGCTCGTGCAAAGCGGACGCTCTCGATCGTAATATCCATGGGCGTGGCGTTTGGTGCGCTGCCTCGGGAGCGAGGGGTGATCGAGCGTGCGGTCGAGCTTGCGGAAGCTGCGGTGCGCGCGGTGCCGGACGATGAAATTGCCCGATGTATCTTGTCGTTCGCTCTCGAAAGTTGCGGTCGTATCGACGAGGCGATCGCCGAATGCCGCCACGCGATCAGCCTCAACCCAAGCTACCCGACTGGCCACGGCGATATTTCGATGCTCTTTGCGTTGCGCGGACAGGTCGACGAAGCGGTGCGCGAGGCCAACGAAGCAATCCGGCTCGGAACGCACGATGTGATCGACTTCTGGCGCCACCACGGCCTGGTTGTGGCGCTCTTCGCTGGCGGAGACAACCAGCGGGCGCTCGAAGCCGCCCGCAAAGTGGTCAGGACAAAGCCGGGCTTCGTTCGCGGTGCCCTTTATTGGGCCGCGACCGCGTCGGCCACCGGGAACAACGAAGAAGCGTCCCGAGCCATCCACCATTGCCTGTCACAACTTCCGCATCTCAATCTGAGCAATGTCTGCCCTGGCTTTGTGCCGCGCTATGTGAAGGATCATCACCATTCCCGGTTCCTTGAGATGCTGTCGAGGGCTGGCCTTCCCAGTTCCTAGCCACATCTTTGGCGCAGACACCATCATACGAAACTGGAGGGTTCCATCCTCCGCCCAGGCATCGAAAGCAGATGACGCGTTGGCAATTCCGGCCAGGTCGACCTATAAGCTACCCCTGCGATTGAGCTAGTCGCGCCGCACGCCGTCGCGCCAGCCAGTCATCCGCCGAATTTGCGGCTTGGCCTATCATGGCACGTGATAGAGTTCATACGATACGATTTAACCTATTGAAGTTACTAAATATGCAAGAGTATCAAAGGTTTAGGATAGCCATAGCCCCGATGATGGACTGGACGGACCGGCATTGCCGGTTCTTCCACCGCCAGTTGACGAGCCATGCACTGCTTTACACCGAGATGGTGGTGGCCGACGCGGTCATTCACGGCGCGCGCGAGCGGCTGCTCGGCTTCGATGCGACGGAACATCCGGTCGCGCTGCAGCTCGGCGGCTCTGATCGTGAAAAGCTCGCCGAGGCTGCCCGCATCGGCGAGGCTTTTGGCTATGACGAGATCAACCTCAATGTCGGCTGTCCGTCGGACCGCGTTCAGTCGGGCACGTTCGGCGCCTGCCTGATGAAGGTGCCGGACCTCGTCGCCGGCTGCGTCGCAGCGATGAAGGCGGCGGTGACAATTCCCGTCACCGTCAAATGCCGCATCGGCGTCGACGAGCAGGACCCGGAACCAGCCCTCGATGCGCTGGCGGATGGGGTTTTCGATGCCGGCGCCGACGCGTTGTGGGTGCATGCACGCAAGGCGTGGCTGGAAGGGCTGAGTCCCAAGGAAAACCGAGACATCCCGCCGCTCGATTACAGCAGAGTCTATCGACTGAAGGCAAAAAAGAACAACAAATTCATAGGCATAAATGGTGGAATTCAGTCGATTGAAGAGGCCCAGGCGCATCTCGGTCACGTCGACGGCGCCATGCTTGGCCGCGCCGCCTACCACACGCCCGGCATTCTGGCCGGCGTCGATGCCGCTTTCTACGGCGTCCAGTCCGAGCCGTTCGATTTTGCCGCGCTGATCGATACCATGGCGGACTATGCGGCACGCCATATCGAGCAGGGTGGCCGGCTTGGCCATGTCACCCGCCATATGGTCGGACTGTTCCATGGCCTGCCCGGTGCGCGCCGCTACCGGCAGATCCTGTCCACCGACGCGACAAAACCCGGCGCCGGCCCGGACGTGCTGAAGACGGCTTTCGCGGCCGTCGAGTTCGGTGGAGCAGCAGCCGAAGCGGCTTGAGTTTTGGGGATCAATCCCTGAGGATCATGCGGTCGCCGCGCACGTCAAAACCCGACAATGAACCGATGAAGTTCATGCCGAGCAGGCTCTGGCTGAGCATGCCGGGTGCGGCGATCATCACCGACATATCCCTGCGCATGATGCCGCCGATCGCAATCTGATCGGTTTTCACGGCCGCGGCGCGTGCCATGCCGTTAGCGGTCGAAACCGGTATGGTGTAGTTGAGCGCGGCCGGATTGAATCCGGCGGCCTGCGCATCCTGTGACGTCAGCACGGTGCTGGTTGCACCCGTATCCACCACGGCCCGGACCGGGTTGCCGTTGACCAGGATGCGCGCTTCGAAATGGCCGTTGTCGGCCTTGTCGAGCGTCACCGTGGCGTGACCGTCTTCGACGCCGAGCGCAAGCGGGCTGCCGGGAACAAGGCCCGCGGTCACCCGGCTGGCGACATCCTGCAACTCATAGCGATATTGGTAGCCAGCGATCAGCGCGAGTGCGATCGCCGCCCAGGCGCCGAGGTTGCGGGCCATGGCGCCCAGGGGCCGGCCCGAGCGAAGCAGGCCGGCGCCGACAAGGGCGCCAAAGGCGCCGAGCCAGATCAGTCGGCTGAAATCGTTGTTCTCGACGCCGAGCGTGCTGCCGGCGGAATCGTTGAGCATGAGCAGGACTGCTCCCACCCCGATCGCGGCCGTCAAGATCCAGAACAACCGGCTCATCCGCACCTCACGATAGCGCGTCGCGTTCGCGCGTCATGCGGGTGCGGCGCGTTTCCCGGCGCGGCCGGCGCTCGACCGTTTCCAGCCGGGCCGGCAATTGCGCCATGACGCTGCGGCGCGTTTCCGTCGTCATCCCGATCCAGGCGCCGATTTCCTCGCGCGTGCGGCCGCAACCGAAACAGAAGCCGGTTTTCATGTCGATCGAACAGACCAGGATGCACGGGGATTCGATGACCGTCATGACTTTCTCTTGGGCTTCCATCCGGAATCCCTTGTTCCACCTCCACATGGTGCAACGGCAAAGCCAATGCAAGCCCTCGCGATTGCGCCCTTCGGGGCCGGCTTTGCGTCAAATGCAGGCCCATCATCCCGGAGGTTGTGCCAACCTCGCAAGGCGGCTATGCCGCTCACCAACTCCAGGGAATGATCGACAACAAGATGACCAGCGCACTGCCTTTCGACGATTTTCGCAACCTGTTGGCCAATCTGCCGACGGCCGACACGGCAGCCGAGACCCGCGTGCGCATGCTGTTTGCCAAGGCCGACAAACCAGGCAATTCGCTTGGCCGTATCGAGGACATCGCCGCCTGGCTGGCAGCCTGGAGCGGGCGGGCCCCGCCCGCGGTGACAAGACCGCTGATGGCGGTCTTTGCCGGCAATCACGGCGTCACGCGCCACGGCATTTCGCCACGGCCGGTGGCGGCGACCGCCAATGCGGTCGAGCTTTGCGCCGCCGGAGGTGCCGCGATCAACCAGATCTGCATCGCCAACGATCTCGGACTGAAGGTCTTCGATCTCGCCCTGCACATCCCGACCGCCGACATCACCGAGGATGCTGCGCTCGACGAGCGTGGCTGTGCCGCCACCATGGCCTTCGGCATGGAAGCGATCGCCGGCGGCACCGACCTTTTGTGTCTCGGCGATCTCGGCGTCGGCAACTCCACCGTCGCCGCCACCCTGTTTGCGGCGCTGTTCGGGGGCAGGGGCGCCGACTGGGTCGGCGCGGGGTCGGGGGCCGATGCGGCCATGCAGGCACGCAAGGCCGACGTGGTCGATGCTGCGCTGGCTTTTCATGACGGCCATCTCGGCGACCCGCTCGAGGCGCTGCGCCGGGTCGGCGGCCGTGAATTCGCAGCAATCGCCGGCGCCATCCTTGCCGCGCGGATGCAGAAAATCCCGCTGCTGCTCGACGGATTGGCCGCCACGGCAGCCGCAGCGGTACTGCATGGCGTCAATCCCACCGCGCTCGATCATTGCCTGCTGGCCAGCCTGTCGCCAGAGCCTGCGCATGCACGCGCCGCCCAACGGCTCGGCCTGCGCCCGTTGCTCGATTTGGGCATCAGCCATGGCGAAGGGGCAGGGGCCGCCCTTGCCGCGGGGCTGGTCAAGGCCGCCGCGCTGACCAGTTCGGGCATGGCTGCGGCAGTACGCGGCTAGAGTCTTGAGGTATTAGCGCCGGAGATTGGGAATGCGATAGACGACAGTGTTGTATTTTGGGTTGGAGCGGCCGCCGACTATTACGCCTCCAAGGCGTTCCGCTATTCTTCTGCTGGCCACGTTCCTTTCGGCAACCGGATATTCGAAGCAGTCCGGTTCAAGTGCCTCGGAAGCCCACTCCGCGACAGCAGCAATTGCCTCTTGGCCAATGCCGTTTCCTTGAGCGTCTTCCCTGATCCAGATCCCGAGTTCGGGACACACGGTCTTCGCTGCATGAAGGCCGACAAGTCCCAGACAGCGATCGTCCGCCAATGCACGCACAACAAAGTGCAAATCCGATCCGTCCTGGATTGGCGTCAGCCAGGATCGCCATACTTTGGCAAAGGCCGCCAGTGATCGAGGTGGTTCCCACTGCATGAAACGGGTGATGGCGGGAGTGATGGCGAAAAAGAGGTCTTCAGCGTCGTCGGCTGTAAACAGCCTCAAGCGAAGGCGGTCCGAGTGGATCTCTATGCCAACGACGTGCCAATCACCTTCTGCCATCGTGGGGCGCCGTCCTTCTTGCTGGCCATCGACACAGTTCGCCGCGACGCTTACCGTCGTCGAGCCGCCACCGCCGCTGTCGGCAGTGCTGGCAGTTCCTCCATCACCCGGCTCAGCGGAAAGATGGCGATCGCCTCGGTCCCTTCGCGCAGCTTGGAATGAAGCTCGAACTCGCCGCCATGCATGGCGAGCAGCCCTTGCACGATCGGCAAGCCAAGCCCGGTGCCTTGCTCGGCGCTCTTGATCGCGATCGAGCCCTGGCCGAAGGCGGAAAGCACGATCGGGATCTCGTCTTCCGGTATGCCCGGACCGTTGTCCTTGATCGAAATGTATTGTCCGCCGCCCGCCGTCCAACCAACGCGGACACGGATTTCACCGCCGGTAGCGGTGAATTTTATCGCATTCGACAGAAGGTTGAGCGTGATCTGTCGCACCGCACGCTCATCAGCGAAAAGGCGCGGCAGTTCGTGCTCGAAATCCTGGACGACCCGGATATCCTTGTTGCGCGCCCTCAACTCCATCATGTGACAGCAGTCCTCGACGATACCAAGCAGCATCACCGGCTCTTCGTTGAGCTGGTAGCGGCCGGCCTCGATGCGCGAGAGGTCGAGGATCTCGTTGATCAGGTCGAGCAGATGCTGGCCGGATTCGTGCACGTCATGGGCGTAGTCGCGATAGGTGGGATTGCTCATCGGCCCCAGCACCTCGTTCGACATCACCTCGGAAAAACCGAGAATGGCGTTGAGCGGTGTGCGCAATTCGTGGCTCATCGAAGCGAGGAACCGCGATTTCGCCAGATTGGCGTCTTCGGCCCGCCGCCGCGCCTCGTCCGACATCGATTTCGCCGTCTCCAGTTCGGCGATCAGCGCATCCTTTTCGGAGCGGAACGACAACATCATCAGGGACGAGTGGTTGAGATGCCGGGCCACATAGGCGAAGAACGGCAGCGACATGACCAGCAGCGCGGCCATGATCGCCTCGACCGGCATCCATAGCTTGGCGCCGGCATAAGCGTAGAGCGCCACGGGAACGGCAAAGGTGGCCAACAGCGCCCCGCGCAGAGACGAGGTCATCACCGCGGTCGCCGCCATGGCGAACAACAGCACCACGGCCTTGACGATGTGGAACGGATCGACCTCGCAGACGCTGCAGCCAAGCCACACAAACCATGCCCAGCCGAGACCGCAAAGGAAATGGCCGATCAGGAATTCCCGTCGTGCTTGCGAAGGGTTGAGGTCGGAAGCTTCCGTGCGCTCGATGCGCCGCGCCATGAAGGCAACGATGGTGTAGCAGGTCAGGGCGAACAGCGCCCAGAGCCCGATCTCGTTGCCGATTCCGGCCAGCCGGCCGGCCGCCGCGATCGACAGGACAAGAAGCGGGATGGCGATGGCGCCGCTGGTCATCGCGCGGGCATGCAGCTTCAACAGTTCGCGATCGAAATCGGGATTGCCGGCCTGCTGCGAAAGACGGTCACGCGTCTTGCGCACCGCGCGCGCCACATCGCTGTTGCGATGAGGTTTCCTGCGGTCCACAATGAACTTGTCCGCTGTGTTCGAGCGTTGCAAGGGCATCAAAACTTCAATTTATGCGAGCAGCGGTTTCCAAGTGTTAAGCTACGTTCGAATGATTAACCAACCGTTTGCCATATGAGCCGCTCATGGTCGCCAAGACCGCGCCGGCGATACGTTGCGCGCCCCAGAAGCCTGTGGCGCCGGCTGGTGGATTACGGGCTTGCCGTCATCATCCTCGGACTGCTGATCCTGCTGGCGGCCCGCCTCGACCGGGTGGAGACACGCAAGACGCAAGGCGTGGCAATCATCAACGACGGCGATTCGATCACGCTTGGCACCGAGCGTATCCGCATGCGCGGCATCGATGCTCCAGAATATACGCAGACCTGCCGCAAGAACGGCGCGGACTATTCCTGCGGCACGCTTGCGCGTCAGTCGCTCGTTCGCCTGATCGCCGGCAAGCCCGTCTCTTGTACCGGCTGGCAGCGTGATCGTTATGGCCGGCTGCTCGGCGACTGCACCGCCGGCGGCAAGAATCTCAACCGCGCGCAGGTCGAGGCCGGCTGGGCGGTTGCCTATGGCGACTTCGAGAGCGAGGAGGCCGTCGCCCGGGCGGGAAAGGCCGGCATCTGGGCGGGAACGTTCGATCAGCCGCAGAACTGGCGAGACAGCCATCACGGGGAAGTCGTCGAGAAGAAGCACGGCACACTGGCCTCGATCGGCGATGCCGTGCGCGAGATTTTTCGCTTCTGGTGATACGCGTCCTGGAACTGGAACCGAGAACGAACAGGAGGATGGAATGAAACTCTTCGACGGGGGCCGGGCGCCCAATCCACGGCGGGTCCGCGTTTTCCTGGCCGAGAAAGGCATCGAGGTTCCGCAGGTGCCCATCGACATGGGGGCGCTCGAACACAGGCAACAGGCGGTCAGCTCGCGCAATCCCTTGCAACGCCTGCCGGTGCTGGAACTCGACGACGGCACCGTCATCACGGAATCCGTCGCCATCTGCCGTTATTTCGAGGAACTGCATCCCGAACCGGCCCTGTTCGGGCGCGGCGCACTCGGCAAGGCGCAGGTCGAGATGTGGCAGCGACGGATGGAATTCAATTTGCTCAGTTGCGTCACGCAGGCTTTCCGGCACATCCATCCGGCCATGAAGGAATGGGAAATCCCGCAGGTCCCCGAATGGGGTGAGGCCAATAAGCCGAAGGCCGTGGCGTTCCTCAGGCTTCTGGACGGCGAACTGGGCAGCCGGGAGTTCATCGCCGGTGACAGCTATTCGATCGCCGACATCACCGGCCTGATCGCCGTCGACTTCATGAAGCCGGCACGCATCAAGGTGCCGGATGACTGCGCGAATGTGTTGCGCTGGCATCAGGCCGTCTCCAGCCGGCCGAGCGCATCAGCCTGAGAATGACTGTTGAACTCGAAAACCTCGTCGCCAGGGTCCGCGCCTGCCGTATCTGCGTGGAAAATCCGGCCGGCAAGCCGTTGCCGCATGAGCCACGACCAGTACTGCGCCCTTCGTCCAGCGCCCGTATCCTGATCGCCAGCCAGGCGCCCGGCACCAAGGTACATCTGTCTGGCATGCCGTTCACCGACGCCTCCGGCGACCGCCTGCGCAGTTGGCTTGGCGTGACGAGCGACGAATTCTACGACATCGAAAAATTCGCCATCGTCCCGATGGGCTTCTGCTTTCCCGGCCAGGATGCCAAGGGGGGAGATCTGCCGCCGAGGCGCGAATGCGCGGCGGCCTGGCGCGCGCCTTTGATGGCCTCGATGCCACGGATCGATCTGGTGCTGACGATCGGCATCTATGCGCAGTCCTGGCACATGGGTGCGGCGCGCCGGCCCTCCCTGACCGAAACGGTCATGGATTGGCGCTCCATCTGGGAGAATTCCGTCGGTCCGAAAGTGCTGCCGCTGCCGCATCCCTCGTGGCGCAACACCGGCTGGCTGAAGAAGAATCCATGGTTTGAAATGGATTTGCTGCCTTTTCTGCGTTCGGAAATCCGATATCGCCTCGGCTGACCTTACAGCAAGAAATCACTCGCTTTTCCGTCAATTGGCAGAATTTCTTTCTTGTGAAAGGTCGGAATAAGGGGGAGTATAGCCAATCTATTCCCCTGGGGAGCAAAATATGGACCGCCTCGATAGAAAAATTCTCCGTCTTTTGCAGGAGGACGCGACACTCGCGGTCGCCGACGTCGCCAAGAAAGTCGGGCTGTCGACAACACCTTGCTGGCGGCGCATCCAGAAGCTCGAGGAGGAAGGCGTCATCAAGCGGCGCGTTGCCATTCTCGACCATGAAAAGGTCAATGTGCGCGTCACCGTCTTCGTGTCGATCCGCACCAATTCGCACAGCCATGAATGGCTGCGGCGTTTCTCGGAAGTCATCCAGGAGTTTCCCGAGGTGGTCGAGTTCTACCGCATGAGCGGTGACGTCGATTATCTGCTGCGGGTCGTGGTTCCAGACATCGCCGCCTATGACGCCTTCTACAAGCGGCTGATCGCCAAGATCGAAATCCGTGACGTGTCGTCGTCCTTCGCCATGGAGCAGATCAAGTACACGACCGAAATCCCGCTCGACTACATGGTGCTGGACAAGGAATCGGGTGCCAACGCCGCCTGAGCTGCAGCAGGTTGTCCTGCTTAGTTCTTCTTTTTGTTGAGGAAACTCCAGGGCGAATTGACCGGCAGGGTGACGGTGTCCGGTACGCTGCCGACGGCGACCACGTCTGCCTTGCGGACGCTGTAGCCAGACTGGATGACGCTGACGCCGTCGAGGATGAACAGCTGGCTCTTCTCCATGTCCGGCTTCAGCGCGCCGGTGACCGCGACCGGCTGATAGGCCTCGGAGATTTTGTAGGGACGTGCCGGCGTGACCAGCACGATCTGGTTGGGGGGCGGCGTTGGCATGTGGCTGCACGCACCCGTCCACGGCACCAGCAGGAACTGATAGACAAGATCGCCGTCGCGATCGACCGGCAATGCGTAGCCGGCTAGCTGAATGCTTTTGTCCTGCAGGTTGAGGGACAGCGTCTCGCCATGGTCGGGCAATTTTGCCGCGATCATCGGCAGCCCGACGTTTTCGGCGGCGGATTGCGTAGCCGGACGCAGATCCTTCCAGAATATGTGCGCGGTCTCGGCCGAGGCATCGGTGGCCGCGGACACAAACAATGCCGCTGCGAAGGCCAGGATTGATTTGGGAGGATTGCTCATTGGCCGCGTCCCTTTGAAGCTCAAGTAAAGACGCCGCTGTCAACGACGTCAACGCTCCCGCCGCATCACATGTCGGCAGCCGCATCACATGTCGGCAGCCACTTCACATGTCGGCGAGATCCAGACATGCCGGAAAGCGGATTTCCGCGCCGTCAGCCTTTCCTGGCGACGATCCGCGCGAGCGTCTTGGCATTGGACAGCTCCCTTACGGCGTCCTTGCCGATCCAGCGCGCCGTCTTGTCTGCCGACTGCGCCAATCGTTCGGCGACAGCCAGGGCAGCGCCGTGCATGTCCATTGATCGTTTGCCGATCGACCGAAGCGCCCAGTTCACGGCTTTCTTCACGAAATTGCGGCTGTCGTTGGCATGCGTTTCGATGATCGGCAGGAAGGCGAGGAAGGTCGTCTCCGGCTCCTTCTTCCGGTGGACGACAGACCAGGCCATCATGGCAAAGGCCGTGCGCCGAACGAATTCCCGCTCGTCCGCCGCGAACTCGGCGATCAGTTCTTTCCAGGCGTCCGTGTCGACAAAGAGGTCGGAGACGCCGTCGACGATGTCCCAGGAGTCGAAGCTGGCCGCCCATCGTCTTGCATCTTCAGCAGAAAACCGTTTCGGGTCAGCGGTGACGGAGGCGATGAACTGCGCCTCCATGATGCCGGTGTCCCATAGCTCGAAGGCGCGCTCGTGGTTGCGTCTGATCTTCCTGGCGATCTGCCGCTGCATGCCGTGCGAGATACCAAGCGCACGGTCGATCTTGATGCCGTAGCGCAACATGCCGAGGCGGTTCTCCTCCGACCCGATAGCGCGAAGATGGGCGACGATTTCCGCGGCTGTGGATTGAGGTGAGAGCTCTGCCACGGCGGAAACCTACTTCTCCAGGCGCGCCAGCAGCGAGGACGTGTCCCAGCGCTTGCCGCCCATCGCCTGCACATCCTTGTAGAACTGGTCGACAAGTGCTGTCACCGGCAGTCTGGCGCCATTGCGATCGGCCTCGGCCAGACAGATGCCGAGATCCTTGCGCATCCAGTCGACGGCGAAGCCGAAATCATATTTGCCGGCGTTCATCGTCTTGTGGCGGTTCTCCATCTGCCAGGAGCCCGCGGCGCCCTTGGAAATCACCTCGATCACCTTCTCGATGTCGAGTCCGGCCTTCTTGCCGAAATGGATGCCTTCGGCCAGGCCTTGGACGAGGCCGGCTATGGTGATCTGGTTGATCATCTTGGTGAGCTGGCCGGCACCGGCCGACCCCATCAAGCCGACCGTGCGGGCAAAAGCGTCGATAACAGGCTTCGCTCTGTCGAAAGCGTCCTGCTCGCCGCCGACCATGACGGTCAGCACGCCGTTCTCGGCGCCGGCCTGGCCGCCCGAGACAGGCGCATCGAGAAACGAAAACCCGCCGGCTTCCGCCGCCGCCGCCAGCTCGCGAGCGACCTCGGCCGAGGCCGTGGTGTTGTCGATGAAGACCGAACCCTTCTTCATCGATTTGAAGGCGCCTTCCGGACCGGTCGTCACCGAACGCAGATCGTCGTCATTGCCGACACAGGAGAAGACAAAATCCTTGCCCTCGGCGGCCTGTGCTGGCGTCGCCGCAAGGCTATCGCCATGCTGGCCAACCCATTGCTCGGCCTTGGCCTTGGTGCGGTTGTAGACGGTGACATCATGGCCACCCTTGTTCTTCAAGTGCCCGGCCATCGGATAGCCCATCACGCCAAGACCGAGAAATGCAACAGATGCCATGAGCTTGCCCTTCAGAAACGGAATTTGCTGCGAAAGCTCTAGGCTCTGCGCTCAATTCGTCAAGACGCGTAGGGCAGGATCGGCTGGTGCAGCTGAATTGAAATAGTCAGCGTTTCAGGTGAACGGTGATCCGGCGCTCGATCCATTCGACGCCATGGCGCAATATCTCGACCATCACCAGATAGACGAGCGCGACCCAGATATAGGCCTGGATGTCGAACGAGTTGGCGAAGGCGAGCTTTGCATTGCCCATCAGATCATAGACCGTGATGATGGCGACGATGGCGGACGCCTTGACCATCAGGATCAGTTCGTTGCCATAGGGCCGCAAGGCGACGATCAAGGCTTGCGGCAGGATGATCTTGCGCAAGGTCTGCAATTTGTGCAGACCAAGCGATGCCGCCCCTTCCCATTGCCCTCTTGGCACGCTCTCGATGGCGCCGCGCAGAATCTCGGCCTGATAGGCGGCGGTGTTGAGCGCAAAGGCAAAGACGCCGCAATTGAACGCGTCCTTGAAAAAGTCCCAGAGGCCGATCGACTGGAGCTCGACCCTGAACGAGCCCAATCCGTAATAGACGAGATAAGTCTGGACCAGCAGCGGCGTGCCGCGGAAGAAATAGACGTAGCAATAGGCGAGGCCGGACAGGATCCGGTTCTTGGACATGCGCCCGTAAGCGACGGGCACCGACAGGATCGCGCCGAGCACCATCGATATGGAAACCAGCGAGAGCGTTACCCCAAGCCCTCGCAAATAGGCTGGCGCATATTTGGCGAAGAACTCAGGGTTCCAGGCAAGGAAGAGATAGCTGACGATGCCAATGCCGAACAAAATCCACAGGCAGACCAGCGCATAACCGGCAATACGCCTGCGCGGCCAGCCGCGCGCCCGGGGCGGGGGCCGTTCGACCATTGTGGCCGTGGCGCTCATCGCTGCGCCTCCTGCCGGCCAAGCGAACGCAGGATAGCGCTGGTGGCGAAGGACGACAGGACGGCCAGACCAAGAAAGACCAGCGAGGCGACACCGAAGAACAGGAAAGCATGCTTGGTGACGCGGGCGGCAATGCTGGCATTGCGCAGCGTCTCGGCCAGGCCGACGACCGACACCAGCGACGTGTCCTTGAGCAGGCTGAGCCAGCAATTCTCCAGGCCGGGGAACGCGATGCGCAGCAGCTGCGGCACGATCACCTTGCGCATGGTCAGCCAGTTCGAAAGACCGATGGCATAGCCGCCCTCATACTGGCCTTTCGGAATGGCCCGGAAGGCCGACAGGAAAACCTCGCTGGCATAGGACGAGAAGATCAGCGCAAGCACGATCATGCCGGCGACGAAGCTGTTGACGTCGATGGTGGTGTCCGGCCGGAAATACCTGACGAGATGCTGCAGCAGGATCGGCATGCCGAAGAAGAACAGGAAAAGCGTCACCAATTCCGGCAGACCGCGAAAGACGGTGGTGTAGATGTTGGCGGCAAGGCGCAACGAGGGTTCTTCGGACTGCTTGGCGAGTGCAATGAAAAAGCCGATCGTCAATCCGATGGGCAGCGTGGCAAGCGCAAGCGCAATGGTGATCAGTGCGCCATAGGCAATATCGTCAAGCCAGCCTTCGGGTCCCCAACTGAGAAGTGTCCATATGCTCTGGGCTGGCATCGATCGGTCTTATCCCCACGGCATTCCCAAGATGAACAGAAGACGGCGGGGGAATTCCCCGCCGTCTTGACCGTATTTATCAGGACTCGGCGCCGTAGACGTCGAACTTGAAGTACTTGTCGTTGATTTCCTTGTATTTTCCATTGGCGCGAATGGCGTCGATGGCCGAGTTGAGCTTGTTGACCAGGTCGGTTTCGCCCTTGCGCACGGCAATACCGGCGCCAGGCCCGAAGATCTCGACCGGCTGCGGCGAAGGTTGGCCGAGGATCTTGCAGCAGGCGCCGTCAGGCGAATCCAGAAACTGCTGCAGCACGACAATATCGTCCTCGATGGCGTCGAGACGGCCATTGGCAAGATCTGCCTGCTCCTCGGGGCTGCTCGGATAGCCCTTCACGGTGCTGTCGGTGTAGGTCTTCGAGGCATAGTTGAAATGCGTCGTGGTGGTGGCGACGCCGATGGTCTTGCCGGCGAGATCTTCCTTGGTCACGCCTTTCAGCGTGCTGTCCTTCGGCACGGCGAGAGCCGACGGCGTGTTGTAGTATTTGTGCGAGAAGTCGACCTTTTCCATCCGCTCCGGCGTGATCGACATCGAGGCGACGATGGCGTCGAACTTGCCGGCCTGAAGGGCGGGAATGATGCCGTCCCAATCCTGGGCGACGAAGGTGCACTTGACCTTCATCTCGTCACAAAGCGCCTTGGCGATGTCGATGTCGAAGCCCACGAGCTGGCCATCGGCCGTGAGATTGTTGAATGGTGGGTAGGCGCCTTCGGTGCCGATCCTCAGGGTCTTTTCCTGGGCCTGGGCGACGCCGAGCGTCAGCAGCGCGGCCGATGCGGCAAGCGCGATACGCAGTGAAATACGCATGATGGTCCTCTCTTTATGGTCCCGGCCGTCGTTCCGAACGGCTCTGTGGGGCGGTGCTTTTGACCGCCCGCTGGCGCGATACTCCCACTCTTTCCAAGAAAAAAGCAACTGCAAAACCGTAAAAATGGGCAAGGCTATTCTGCCGTTGCGTCAGCGCTCAAGCAACGAGCCCAGTGGTGCGCTCGATGAAGTCGGCTATCGATTTTGCATCGTCGAGATCGAATACCGGCAGCAGCTCGCCTTCAATCGCAAAATCGGCGGCGACAGCGACGATGTTGGGATCCTCCGCCGAAAGCGGCGTACGGTCCTTCGCATCCAGCCGGCGGGTTTCGATCTTGTCATGGGCTTCGCGCTTGTAGCCCTCGACCAGCACAAGGTCGCAAGGGGCAAGCCGCGACAGGACAGTCTCCAATGTCGGCTCGTCCTCGCCGCGCAGCTCGTGCATCAGTGCCCAGCGAACGCCGGAGACGATCGCGACTTCGGTGGCGCCAGCCTGCCGGTGGCGAAAACTGTCGGCGCCCGGTTTGTCGATGTCGAAATCATGATGGGCGTGTTTCACCGTCGAGACTTTCCAGCCGCGCCGGACAAGTTCGGTGACCAGCCTTTCGGTCAAAGTCGTCTTGCCGGAATTCTTCCAGCCGGTGATGCCGAAGACGCGTCTGTTCATGGCTTGATGCTCTGCAACAGACGCTCGGCAGACACAAGATCGTCCGGATCGTTGATGTTGAAGAAAGGGTCGACCCCCGCCGATTGCAGAACAGGGAATTCCACCTCGACAAAACCGTGCCGGTCGATGAAAGCCGAAACCCGCCTGATATCCTCGTCGACCAGAAAGTGCCGCAAGGCATCGCGGCAGCCGAGCGGCCAGAGCGCGAAGGTCGGGTGCCGCTTGCCGGCCGAGCAGGCAACGGCAATCGAACCGGGACTTTGATCGGCGGCCGCTGCCAGACGCTCGACAAGGTTCAACGGCAGGAAAGGCGTGTCGCCGGCAGCACTGACGATCGCTTTGCAAGACGTATTGGCCGCGGCCCATTCGAGGCCGGTCAGGATTCCGGCGAGCGGCCCGGCAAAGCCGGGCACGCTGTCGGCAAGCACCGGCAGTCCAAAGCGCAGGAATCGTGCAGGATCGCCATTGGCGCTGAGCGCCAGCGATTCTATTTGCGGGGTGAAGCGCGACACGACCTGGTCAAGCAGGCAGCCATCGCCAAGCGGCAACAGGCTCTTGTCGCCGCCGCCCATCCGTCTCGACTGGCCACCGGCCAGGATGATCCCCGCAATGTCTCGCTTCATGCCACGAAGCCTGTACGCCAGCCGTCGGAAATCACAAGAACCTTCAATGATCTGGCTAGATTCCGTCCGGAACCATGCTCGGCCCCGTGCTTTCGGCGACGATCTTGCGCCGGCCGGCGACCCGCTCGCGGTAGAGCGCATAGAGGCCCGAGCCGATGATGATGGTGGCGCCGACGATCATCGGCGGATCGGGGATATCGGCGAAGATGAACAGGCCAAGCAGGATCGACCAGATCAGGGCCGTATAGCGGAACGGCGCGATGAAGGAGATGTCGCCCGCCCGCATCGCCATGATGATGAACTGGTAGCCGATCAGCACCAGCACCGCCGCCAGGGCCAGCAGGGCTGTGCTGTCCCCCGTCATCGGCGTCCAGCCGCCCATTGCCGGCAACAGCGCCGCACCGACGATGGTCATGGCAAGCGCGGTTGCCGTCGACACCAGCAATGTCGGAATGGCCTTGGGAATTTGCTTGGTGGCGAGATCGCGCACCGCACAACAGGCAACGCTGGCCAGCGCCGCCAGCGAGTAGATGCTGAACCCTTCGAAGCCAGGCCGCACGATGATCAGCACGCCGGCAAATCCGATGGCGATGGCCAGCCAGCGCCGCCAGCCGACAGCCTCGCCAAAGACGAGCGCGGCCCCCATCGTCACCGCCAGTGGCAGCGCCTGCAGCACCGCCGAAACATTGGCGATCGGCAAATGGGCGAGGGCGACGAGAAAACTCACCGTGGCACCGGCCTCGCTGATCACGCGCAGGGCCACCAGAGGCTGCAGCATCGAGCCCGGGCGGGCGAGCGCGCCGCGCTGCCAGGCGAGCAAGCCAACGAAAAGCGAAGCGAAAGCCCCACGGATCAACATGACCTGCGCCATGTTCATCGATTGTGACGAGTATTTGGTGATGGCGTCGTTGAGGCAGAAGCCGGCCATCGCCACCATCATGAACAACGCGCCGCGAATATTTGGTGACAGGGGCAAGACGGCTACCGGTTCTGCTAATGCATGTCGCCCAAAAGTGACCTCGATTTTTGGGAAACGGCATGCATAAGAAACAAAGACCTAAAGCGCGTCACCTGAATCCGTTCAAACGCGACGCGCTTTAGGCAGCAAGCCTGTAACAGCCGGGCATGAAACAGCAACAGCAAAGGGCTGGGCCACAGCCTTGTTTGTGGCCCAGAAGATCACCTGCAATGGCGGCAGAACTTACTTCTTCGGCGTCAGCACCTCGGTGCCATTGCCTTCCTTGCCGGCGATGGTCCACAGACCATGCAGCGAGCCGTCGTCCGTCATCTTGTAGACGACGAGGCCGATATCCTTGCCCATGACATAGCCGGCCGAGAAGGCGTCATCGTTGCGCATGCAGATGCCGTCGGAAGATGAGCCACCGGTTTCCCAATGGATCGCGCAGGTCGTCCCGCTGGTCAGCGTGATGGTGGCTTCGCCGCCGTAGGCCGAGCCGTCGAAGTTGGTGCCGGCGACGGTATAGGTGCCGCCGATCGACTGCGCCGTTGCGGGCGCGGCCGCGAGACCAAGCAAGGCCAGAGAAAGAACGAGTTTGCGCATGATGTATTCCCCTGTGAGCGAAGAGCCGCTTCCAGGGAAAGGCTAGGCTGGAACAGACTGGCCGTAAATCCGGCTGCGGTTCGCGAACTAGACTTTTTCTGGGGTGTGGTTCGAAACGTTCATGGCCCCTTGAGACTGCCGGCAATGGCGCCGACCAGCGGGTCGTATTTCGACTTCAGGGCCGGAGGGTAATCGACCCATACCGTGCGGATGACGCCATCTCCACCAAATAGGCGCCGCTCGTAAAAGATCTTTCCTTCCTTCAAGCCCGACAGCACTGCAGTCCTTTCCGGCCCTGCTGTAGGTCACCTTGTAGCCCGGCTCGTTGCTCGCCTTCTGCGCCGCGACAAAGCCTTTCGGCGTATCGTCGTCGATGTTGAGGATGCCCGAGCAGATCAGGCTGGCACCATCGGCACTCAGCCATTGCTGCCCGTCGCCATTGTCGGGCTCGGGCTGGTGCTCGGTGAAGATTTCCTCGGGAAAGGTGCAGACGGTGCCGAAGCGCTCGTTCACATAGGTGAACGGCGCGGCAATTGCCGTGCTCGCCGCGATCGCAGCGAAAAACGTCCCGAATGAAAAGAACCGCCGCATGTCTTGCCCCGAAGTCGATGACCGCACGGCAATTCTTGCACAGATCGGCGGGAAGATCAGCCGCCGGTGACGCTCATATGGCGCGATACCGATGGGCGGCTGGTGCGGCGGTCGATGATGAAGTCATGGCCTTTCGGCTTGCGGCCGATCGCTTCGTCTATCGCTTCGGCGACCAGCTCGTTGCCTTCGGAGGCGCGCAAGGGCGCGCGCAGGTCAGCGGCATCTTCCTGGCCCAGGCACATATAGAGGGTGCCGGTGCAGGTCAGCCGGACGCGGTTGCAGCTTTCGCAGAAATTATGCGTCATCGGCGTGATGAAGCCGAGCCGTCCGCCGGTCTCGGCGACCTGGACGTAGCGGGCCGGGCCGCCGGTCTTGAAGGGAATGTCGGTCAGCGTGAACTGGCGTTCCAGCGACGCGCGCAGCAGCGACAGCGGCAAATACTGGTCGGTGCGGTCGGCATCGATCTCGCCCATCGGCATGGTTTCGATGACCGTCAGGTCCATGCCGCGGCCATGCGCCCAGCGCATCATCTCGGGCAGCTCGGCGTCGTTGAAATCCTTCAGCGCCACCGCGTTGAGCTTGACCTTCAGCCCCGCCGCCTGCGCGGCATCGATGCCTTGCATGACCTTGTCGAGATGGCCCCAGCGGGTGATCTTGTGGAACTTGTCGGCATCGAGCGTATCGAGCGACACGTTGATGCGCTTCACGCCGCAATCGGCGAGTTCGGCGGCAAAGCGCGACAGCTGCGAGCCGTTGGTGGTCAGCGTCAGTTCTTCCAGCGCGCCGCTGGCGAGATGCCGCGACAGCTGGCGCACCAGATGCATGATGTTCTTGCGCACCAGCGGCTCGCCGCCAGTCAGGCGCAACCGCCTGACGCCCTTTTCGATGAAAACCGTGCACAGCCGATCGAGCTCTTCCAGCGACAGCAGGTCCTTCTTCGGCAGGAAGGCCATGTCCTCGGCCATGCAATAGGTGCAGCGGAAATCGCAGCGGTCGGTGACCGACACGCGGAGATAGCTGATCGTGCGGCCGAAAGGATCAATCATGTCCATGCAAGCGCTTCCCGTGGCCGTGAACGGCTTCGTTATATACCGCTATGTGATACGATCCGGCCATTCATTCAAGATACCGCCTCTCGATCTTTGGTAACATCCCTCAGCCGACATCGCATGTCGGTCGGTCTCATCAGGCCTTTTCCCGTTTGGCGAAGCGGCGTAGGGAAGGGCGGATGAGACGGGATCGAACAGCATGACCGCACCGAAAGAGCTCAGGGTCTCCAAGGACCGCAAACTTCTGTCCGTCACTTTTCCCGACCATCGGCCGTTCGAGCTGCCGGCGGAACTGCTGCGCGTGGCCTCGCCATCGGCCGAGGTGCAGGGCCATTCGCCCGAACAGCGGGTGACGGTCCCCGGAAAGCGCAATGTGGCAATCCTCAAGATAGAGCCGGTCGGCAACTACGCCGTGCGCATCACCTTCGACGATTTCCACGACACCGGCATCTTCACCTGGAATTACCTGCATACGCTCGGCCACGAGAAGGATGCGCGCTGGGAGGCCTATCTCGCGGAGCTTGCGGAAAAGGGCCTGAGCCGGGACCGCTAAATTGATTCTCCTCGCTGTCGTCAAAACGTCATCGAGATGGCGTAGCGCCGGCAAAGGTTTGGAGGCGAAAACATGTCCGTCATCACCACGGTCGAGCAGCTCGAGGCGCTCTATGGCGTTCCAGGCGAGGCCTCGCTGGTCAAGGAACTCGACCAAATCATTCCCGAATATGCCGCCTTCATCGAAGCCTCGCCGTTCGTCGCGCTGGCGACCAGTGGCCCGGAGGGGCTGGACTGTTCGCCGCGCGGCGATCTCGCCGGCTTTGTGCGCATCCATGATCCGAAAACCCTGATGATGCCGGATCGTCGCGGCAACAACCGCGCCGATTCGCTGAAAAACATCATCCGCGACCCACGCGTCGGCCTGCTGTTCCTGGTACCGGGCTCCGGCACGACGCTGCGTGTCAACGGCCGCGCTCATATCACCACGGATACGGCGCTGTGCGCATCATTCACGGTGGACGGCAAGGCGGCGCGATCGGTAACCGTCGTCGACATCGATTCGGTCTATTTCCAATGCGCCCGGGCCATCGTCCGTTCCGAGCTCTGGAACGCGGCAAGGCACGTCGACCCGAAGTCGCTGCCGACGCCCGGACAAATCCTGGAAATCACCAGCCGCAGCAACATCGACGGCGAAACCTACGACAAGGAATGGCCGGAGCGGGCGAAGAAGACGATGTGGTAGGTCTGGCTGAAAGGTCGTCACGCCTCTTTTAGCACATCATAGATCTTGCGCATCTGCTCGCCGATCATGTCGCATTGTTCGGGCGTCGACTGGCTCATCGCCTTCTCGATCAGCGCCATATGCACTTTCAGCGCCTGCATCAGCAGCGCCTCGCCGGCCTCGGTGAGCGCGAGCCGCAGGATGCGCTTGTCCTTCTCATCACCTTCGCGGCGCAGCAGGCCGCGCGCCTCCAGCTGCGGCAAAAGCATGGTGATGTTGGAGCGGCCGACGAGCAGCTTGCGGGCAAGATCGTGCTGCGACATGCCGGGGTGGCGATAGAGGTTCATCAGCACGTCGAGCTGCGCCGGTTTCAAATCGAGCGGTGCAAGCTTCACCGCGAGCGTGCGCTCCAGCACATGGCATGCGCGCGCCACCGCGACCCAGTTGCGGAAACGGGGGTTGTCCCAAGGCAGCTCTTGTTTATTGTTCATCTTTGAACTATTATGTTCATGCTTGAACGTATGGATGGATTTTCACTATGGCATCATTCGGGCTGAAGGTCATCCGGGGCGTGTTCGGTGCGGCAGAGCGTGTCGCGCCGCGGCTTAGCGGACGCGCGGCGTTCGAATTGTTCTGCCGCACCCCGAATGTCAAGGCGCTCAGCGATGGCGAGCGCCGCGCTGTCGAGCGTGCGGCCGGGTTCATGACCGAGGCGCGACATCACCGACTGAAGACCGCGACCGGCTGCGTCATGGTGCACGAGTTCCGGCCCGAGCCGGGCAGGGCGGCCGCCGGCACGGTGCTCGTCGTCCATGGCTGGCGCTCGCGCACCGAATATATGCGCGCCTTGATCGAAGGCTATCGCGCCGCCGGCTACAGGGTCGTTTCGCTTGACCTGCCCGGCCACGGCCAGTCGCAGGGCCGGCGCCTGAACATGGTCAATGCCGTGGATGCGGTGCGAATTGCCGGCGAATGGTTCGGCCCCTTCGTGGCGGCGGTCGGCCATTCCTTCGGCGGCGCCGTCGCCGCCAATGCCATCGCCGGTTCGGTCAAGAACATTCCGCCGCTGGCGGCCGGACGCCTGGTGCTGATCGCGGCGCCAAGTTCCCTGCCGGCGATCTTTGCCGACTTCAGTCATATGTTGAATGTCGGCCCGCGCTCGCAAGCCGCCATGGCGGACCGGGTCGAGCATCTTTCCGGCCGGCCGCTGCACGAATTCACCGGCGACCGTCAGCTCGCCCAGGCGCCGGTGCCGACCCTGGTCATCCATGCGCAGGACGATCGCGAAGTGTCGGCCGATCATGCAAGGCGCTATGCCGGCGCCGGCGGCCATGTGCGGCTCTACTGGGCCGATGGGCTCGGCCACCGCCGCATTCTCGCCGACAAGGGTGTGGTCGAACGCGCGGTCGGCTTCGTAACGCATCGCGAGCCATTGCTGCTTCACTGAGCGGCGGTCGAGACTATTTCTTCTTCTCGCCGGGTTCGACCGGCAGTCCGGCGGCCTTCCAGGCGGTGTAGCCGCCAAGGATGTGCTTGACCGGCGAAAGCCCCATGTCCTGCGCCGTCTTTGTGGCCAGGGCCGAGCGCCAGCCGCCGGCGCAGAAGAACACGAAGCTCTTTCCCGAGGCGAAGAACGGCTTGTGGTAAGGGCTTTCGGGGTCGATCCAGAATTCCAGCATGCCGCGCGTGACATGTTTGGCGCCCGGAATCCGGCCGTCGCGTTCCACTTCGCGCGGATCGCGCAGATCGACGAAGATGGTGTCTTCATCGTCGAGCAGTCCGGCTGCCTCCTCCGGCGAAACCACTTCGATCTCGGCGTTCGCCTCGTCCAGCATCTCGCGATAACCCTTTTTCACGCTCTCGTCCCTCCCGGCCTTGCTGGCGAATTTCGATCACACCAGCCGGCGTTTGTCACGCCGCGTCGGTGCCGGCCATTGTCGTCCAGGCAGCCATGGCACCGGCCACCGTCGCCAGCAGGGCATCGTGCGAGGCACCGTCGCGTGCCTGAATCGACATGCCGTGCTGAACCGTGGCGAAGAAAGTCGCGGCGGCGCTCGCATCGAAATTCGCCGGCAATTCGCCTTCGGCAACGCCGCGCTCGAGACGCTTCCGCAGGGCGGTGTGGTTTTCGGCACGACGACGGCGCAGATCGTCGCAGATGGCGCCTCGGCTCGAATCCTGATGCAGCGCGCCGAGCGTGATCAGGCAGCCCTGCGGACGATCGCTCTGCGCATAGGCCTTCGCCGTCAGGCTCAGGAATTGTTCGATCGCCTGCCGCGCGGTCGGAGCCTCGTCCAATGCCAGCCAGATGTCGGCACCCTCGGTGTGCGAGTAAAAATCCGTCGCCTCCAGGAACAGCGCCTCCTTGCTGCCGAAGGCGGCGTAGAGGCTGGGCGAGTTGATGCCCATGGCGGCGGTCAGCTCGCTCATCGATGCGCCTTCGTAGCCACGCGCCCAGAACACCTGCATCGCACGTCGCAGGGCTGCGGTTCGATCGAAGGTGCGGGGGCGGCCTCGTTCCGACATGATGCTCTTTTCTGTGTTGATCGATACATAATTAAGTTGACGCCGACGGGCAAGGCTGGCAGACATTTATGTATCGATCGTTACAAAAGGAGAAATCGATGTCATCCAACCAACTGGGCGGCAAGGCCGCGCTCGTCACCGGCGGCAGTCGCGGCATCGGTGCGGCGATTGCGCGACGGCTCGCGGCCGACGGCGCCAGTGTCGCTCTGACTTATGTGCATGGCGAGGAGCAGGCTCGCTCGGTTGTCGCCGAAATCGAGGCCAAGGGCGGCCGCGCCATCGCGATCAGGGCCGACAACCGCGATGCGGTGGCCATAGACAAGGCCGTCGACGACGCAGTGACCACTTTTGGCCGGCTTGACATTCTGGTCAACAGCGCCGGCATCTGGCGGGCCGCCCCCATCGACACGCTGTCGCTCGCAGATTTCGACGAGACCATGGAGGTCAATCTCCGGGCTCCATTCATCGCCTCGAAGGCGGCGGCCGTGCATATGGGTGAGGGCGGCAGGATCATCTCGATCGGCAGCAACCTTGCCGAGAGGGCGACCGACGGCAGCCTCACGGCCTATTCAGCCAGCAAGGCGGCGCTGGTCGGCCTGACCAAGGCGCTGGCGCGCGACCTCGGCCCGCGCGGCATCACCGCCAACGTCGTCCACCCCGGTTCGACCGACACCGACATGAACCCGGCCGACGGCCCGCATGCCGAGCATCAGCGCCGGAAGATGGCAACACCGCGTTTCGGCAAGGCCGATGACATTGCCGGCATGGTCGCCTGGCTTGCAGGCCCTGAAGGCCGCTTCGTCACCGGCGCTGCCCTGACCATCGATGGCGGCGCCAACGCCTGATCCCGAGAGATTTCCGGCTGGGGCGGAACAACCCTCCGCTCCAGCCGTCACGATCTTGTGAAACCGTTCTGCAACAGGCTTTCCAAAATTTATGAAAGCTTAACGAAATCGGTATGAATCAGTATAGTCGCGCCTTACATCCGCCATGCGGTGAGCGGGACGATCTAGCGTGCGGAACGGGAACCGGTTGCGGCCGGAGCGGGTGATTCATGAAATTCCTCGGAAACAAAGCAACCGTGATGCCGCTGATGGCGATCACGGCAACGCTGGCTTTCGGTGTACCCCAGGCAGGCGCGCAGGGGCTCTTCGACATGCTTTTCGGCGGCGGCGTCAAGCATGCGCCGAAAGGCGAGTTTCCGCCCCCGCCGCCGAAGAACAAGCCAAAGCCGAAAGTGTCCGGTGGTGGCGGCGGCAATGTGAAGATCAGCAGCCCATCCTACTACACCTACAAGGCCGACCGGCTGGTTCGCGTCGACTTCTCGGCATTGGCCGCGACGCCGCAGCCGGCGACACCGCAGGACGCCGCCTTCGTGCCGTCGGCAACGGGCGCTGCGTTCCGTGATGCGGTTGCCAGCTTGGGTGACTACGAACTCTTAGCCGAGCCCGACATCGCCAAGGCGCTGATCGCGTATTACTCGGCCAATCCGGATTTCATCTGGATAAGCGGAACCAGCCTCAACAGCCGCGCGCAGGATGCGGTGCGGGTGCTTGGCGAGGCTTCAAGCTATGGCCTCACGCCCGCCGACTATACGGTCGAAGTGCCCGCTGCCGGCGCATCGTCGGCCGATGCCAATGCGCAACTGAAAGAGCTCGTCCGTTTCGAGATGGCGCTTTCCGCGCGTGTGCTGCGCTATGCCCACGACGCCCAGAACGGCCGCGTCGATCCCAACCGCATGACCGGCTACTATGATTTCCCGGCCAAGCCGCTCGACTTGCAAGGCGTGCTGAGGACGCTGGCGCATACCCAGCAAGTGCGCACCTATCTCGAGTCGCGGCATCCGCAGAATGCGGAATACCAGGCGCTGCGCGTCGAACTCGAATCGCTGCAGGCCAGCGCTGAAAACGAAGTCGTCGTCGACCCCAAGCTGTTGTTGAAGCCGGGCGAAACCAGCCCGGAACTGCCGAAGCTGCTGACCCTGATCGCGCGCAATCTCGATGACGAGATGGGCGGCGCCTATGGCGAGATCCTGTCCAGGCTGGCCACCGGCGAGGTCTATGATCCGGAACTGGTCCCGGTCATCAAGGCGGTGCAGCAGAAGGCAGGCATGAAGGGCGACGGCGTCATCGGCCCGCGCACCGTCGCGACGCTGGCCGGAACATCCAAGGCCGACAAGCTGCTGAAGGTGGAAGTGGCGCTGGAGGAACTGCGCTGGCTGCCCTCCGATCTTGGCAGTCCGCGCGTCTTCATCAACCAGCCAGCCTTCACCGCAAGCTACATCGACAATGGCGAGGAAAAGCTCAAGACGCGTGTCGTCGTTGGCCGGACCACCAACCAGACCTCTTTCTTCTACGACCAGATCAAGCAGGTCGATTTCCATCCCTATTGGGGCGTGCCGCAGTCGATCATCGTCAACGAGATGCTGCCGAGATTGCGCAACGATCCGGGCTATCTCGACCGGGCCGGCTACGAGGTGACGGATTCGCGCGGCAAGCGCATTCCTTCGTCGGCGGTCAATTGGGGCGCCTATGGCTCCAACATCCCCTACAGCGTTCGCCAGCAGCCGAGCGAGGCCAACGCGCTGGGCGAGTTGAAGATCCTGTTCCCCAACAAGCACGCGATCTACATGCACGACACCCCGCAGAAATCATTCTTCCAGCGGGATATGCGCGCGCTCAGCCATGGCTGCGTGCGGCTGCAGGACCCGCGCGGCATGGCAGCGGCGGTGCTTGGCACCTCCGTGGACTATATCGCCGAGAAGCTGAAGCACGGCCATGCGACCGAGAATGTGACGCGCACGATCCCGGTCTATGTCGCCTATTTCACCGCCTGGCCTGATCTGTCCGGCAAGGTCGAATATTTCGGCGACGTCTACGACCGCGACTCGCGCCTCAAGCAGGCTCTGGACGCTACGGAGGCGGTTCGCTCGCCTTCGAGTTGATCCAGGACTTTCGGTAGGCCGTTAACTCATAAATACGGAATGACCGAAAGCGGAAAGGCGGCTGAGAGGGAACGAGGAGCGGCGGCTACCGTTATCGAACAAGCTCAAAACGCAACTGTGATCCTGTTTCGGTAGGGACGAACGATGTTGAGCGCTCGAAGCGATTCTGCGACGGTGTTTTGCCATCGTCGGCATTCTGCCGATGGCTGACGAAGGTGGACCAAGCTACGGAAGTGGGCACGTTTCGCTTCAGCGTTCAGATGGAAGACGCGCAACCGTTGGCACGACACCATACGATGCCAACGACTTCGGGCCTTCATTCGCGATCACACGGCCACAAAACAGAGGCCCTGACCTACTCCGCGAAATGGTCACTAACGGAGGCGCCGATGTCGAGCCATTATGCGATTCTCGAAGCCCCCTCCACGCTGGGCCTGGCGACCGACGGTGTGGAGCGCTTGCCTGACCGGCTCCTGGACCTTGGCCTTGCGGAGCGCATCCAGGCGCGCCGGGCCGGGCGGCTGGCTATGCCTCCGAAGGACCCGACGCCCGATCCCGAGACCGGCACCCTGAACGCCAGGGCAATTGCGCAGTGGTCGCCCAAGCTCGCCGACGCCGTGGAAGCGGTGCTTGACGCAGGCGGGTTTCCAGTGGTGCTGGGCGGCGATTGCACGATCGTGCTGGGCTCGGCGCTCGCGTTTCGACGACGCGGCCGCTACGGCTTGCTCTTCATTGACGGCAATGCCGATTTCTTCCAGCCAGAGGCGGAACCCAATGGTGAGGGCGCCTCGATGGACCTCGCCTTCGTCACCGGCTACGGTCCGTCGCTCCTGACCGACATCGAAGGTCGCGGTCCTCTGGTCCGCCCTGAAGACGCTGTCGCCTTCGCGTATCGCGATCACAAGGATCAGGAGGAGTACGGAAGCGAAGAGCTCAAGGTGCTTGACCTTCCCGCTGTGCGCGCCACGGGCATCGAGGCCGCCGCACGCGAAGCGGTCGATCACCTGACGAGAGCGGAATTGGACGGCTTCTTCATCCATCTCGACGCCGACTGTCTCGACGACGTCATCATGCCAGCTGTCGATTTTCGCGTGCCAGGCGGGTTGTCGTGGGACGAGCTGACGGCCGCGCTCCGGCTTGCCTTGGCGAGCGGCAAGGCAGTCGGCCTCGAGATCACCATCTACAATCCGCGCCTTGATGAGGACGGCAGCGCCGGACGCGGCCTCGCCGACGTACTGGCCGCTGCGCTCGGAACAGCAGCGCCATGACGACGAGCTATGGCTGCTCTCAGGCAGCAAGGCGCACTGAGCGACCGATTTGAGATCGTTTTCCGACTGGCGGCTTTCATAATGCGGCGAATCTGTTTCTTTCAGGCTCGGCATGAGCCGATATGCCGGGCTCGCGATTGTGAGCCTGCAAGCTAGTAGCGCTGGAACAATGGCCGCCGGAAGCCGGCGTCGCGCCCGGCGATCAGCCAATAGAGCAACCCGGCGACAAGTCCGGCAGCGGCAATGATGCCGATGTCGACCCAACGCTCCGGGTCCATATCCTCCGGTGCACTCGGCCAGATCAGGGCGAAACCGCCGACCGCGGCGCCGGCGCCGAAAACCATGTGCAGCAGGACATTGCGCAACGAGAAGAACTCGGCGATCAGCGCGAAGATCAGCGTCTGCAGCGCGGTCACCACGATGGTCAGGAAATAGACGAACATGCCGAGCGGCGGCACCAGCAGCACCGCGATCGGCGAAACGCCCATGACGTCGAAATAGCTGGGCGCGTTGGGCAGGGAGCTGAGCACGCCATAGATCACCGCGATGGCGATCAGGCCGACCAGCACCGACACGAAGTAGCCGGCCAACATCATCAATATGCGCTTCATCACGTGCTTCGCCGTCGCCATGCCCATCCCCCAATGCGGCGCCCAGAGCTATTCTAGGAAAAGTGTGAAACGGTTTTCCGCCCGGAATCGCGTCAAAACAGAGAGTTAGAGCGGTTCGCCGTTTCTGTGAAACGGTGAAGTGCTCTGGCGCACAGTCAGCCATCAAAGTGAGACTGACGCAAGGGGAGGCGCCCGCGCCGGGGATGGTCGCTGACACGGCCGGGAACGAAATGTCTGCGAGCGAACCCTATTTCGGCTCCGCCGTCACAGGATCATAGGTGATTTCAACCTTCGCCTTGTCTCCCGTGTAATAGGTGACGGTGTAGGCACCGCTGTCCCAGTCGACCTCGTCCACATAGCGAAAGCCGTCGCGCTGCTCGACCTTGGCGATGATCTCGGACAGCTTCTTGGCATTGGGTGGCGGCAGCGGCTTGTCGTCCGCGGCCAAGGCCGGCGCGCCGGCGAGAAGAACGGCGACGCTGGTCGCCAGCAGAAATCTGGACATGGCTTTCCCTCAAGTTTTCGTCGGAGAGAAACTCGCTGGCGTGCCGGTTTGTTCCGCGGCTGGAATGCGTGCCGATTCAGTCCGCCGGTTTGCAGCTGCCCGAATGGGCCGCCGCCCGCTTGACTTACGCAGCGCGTCGTTGAGCGGGGTGGAGACCTGAACGGGTTCGACGAGGGTCGACGGCGGTCACGATGCCGTGGTGGTGATCGCAATAGACGCGATCCGCCGAAGTTGGCCCGGCACAGAAACGATAACCGCCGGGTACTGACCGGTCTTCGCTCACCGGGAAGCGGCACTGATAGACGCCTAGCTGAATGAGGGGGACGTCTTTCGAAATCGGTCTGATGTTTTCAGGCATGGTTTTTCAAGTTCCTGTTTCATAGCCATTGCCGGCCGATGGCCGCAATGCGACCGTGTCAAGGCGAGCTTCTCTCGTTTTGGAGGGCAGTGGATCACCATATGGTGTTGGTCGCAGCGTCAATGAAGCCCGAAACCGTGCTTTTCGGAGGCCAATCATTGCGACTTAAGGCCACACCGGCCGTTGGGGTGCGGTTGACAGCGCGAAGGCGCTCGGCGGGCGATGTTGTCGTCCCACTGATCGCTCCGCCCCGGGTTAATCGGCAGGCGGGGTGAGGGGTGGCTTGTGGGCCCCCAACGCGCTGCGCTTTCGGCTTTCAGAGCCCTCCAGCGCGATGGCTGCGCCGAGCGCGGCAGAGATAGTCCATTTCATTTCTGTAGTGCCTTTTGGGATTTCGTCAATCTGGTTGCGGCTCCAGCACCCACCATTTTGCGCCACATGTTCAGGCCTTGCGCTTAGCGATTGGTCGGCTGCCGCTTCTGGCCGCGCCGAGCTTCGTCGCCGCTTTGGCGGCAGCTTTCGGAGCTTTCGACTTCGTCGCTGCTTTGGCGGCTGGAGCCTTTGCAATGGCAGGCTTCGCAGCGCGGGCAGTGAGAACAGAGGCGGCCACAGGCCTTGCCGGGTTAGGAAAAGCACGCGGCATTGCTTTGGCGGCAGCATGTTTTTTTGCGGCGGCAACCGCCACGTCCCGCTTGTGGTAAACCTTGGAACGTACAGAAGCGGAGCCCGCAGTGGACCAGCGTGATCCGGTCTCCGATGCAGGCGGCGCGACGGCCTCGATGCTCAAGCGCAGACCCATCGCGTGAACCACCTTGATAACAGTCGCAAATTCGGGACGGCCCTTGCTGTCGAGTGCCCGGTAGAGGCTTTCGCGGGATAGCCCGGCAGCCTTGGCGATCTGCGTCATACCGCGCGCACGGGCGATCTCGCCGAGTGCCGCCGCCATCAGCGCGGGATCGCCATCGGCGAAAATCTCGTCGAGGAAATGCGCGATGGTTTGCTCGTTATCGAGGTTCTTGCTGACATCCCAAGCTGTCGTTTCAACTGTCATTCAAAATACTCCTGCGCGAGTTTCTTCGCCCTTGCGATATCGCGCCTTTGACTGCCCTTGTCGCCACCGCACAGCAACAGCACCACAGCATCGCCGTGGCAGGCGAAATAGATGCGATAGCCCGGCCCGTGGTCGACGCGCATTTCACTAACGCTCTCGCCCACTGGCTTCGCATCGCCAAAATGGCCGGTATGCTGAACACGAAAAATGCGGGCGTCGATGCGACCGCGCGCGGCATTTGGCAAGTCACCATACCATTTGGCATAGACCTTGGTCTGGCGGATTTCCATTCATTGCCCTGTCGCCTATAGGCCACAATATAGGCACGCTAGAAAACGCGCAAGGACTACCTGCAAGTGCCTTGCTTAGCCGCAGCCACTGCGCCGGCACCGCAGACGGCGGGTGAAGTCCGGCGGGTGCCCCGGGTTCGGTTGGCCCTCGGGGGCTGTCATGTGGGAGCCCGCATCTGTGCGCGACCGTCGGTTTTCAGAGCCCTCAACCGGCCAGCCCTAGGAGGGCGAGTTGCGGGAGCGAATACATTTTGTCAGCAGACAGTGTGGTCGCGTCCCAGAGCATCTCTTCGAACCGTTGCGCCGGTGCTATGGTGTGCCTGCATGATCAGACAGCAGGGATATGAGGCATGCCCAAAATCACCCGCCGTACACTTCTTGCGTTCACCGCCGTGTCCTCGGTCATTGAACCGACGTTTGCTGAAGGGGAAGGTGCCTCACCCGGATTGCGGGCGCTGATCGGAGCCCATGAAGCCACCTATGTCGGGCTTCACAGGGTTGTTCATCAAGCGGGCAGTAGCAGCCACGAACGCAAGAGGGCAGACCGGATTGAACAGGAAGCACTGCTGGCCATCTGCTCCTATCCTGCGATCAGCCGAGGCGATCGCCGGGCCAAGGCCGATTACCTGTTGACCGCTGAGGCTCGGGGTGAACTCGACCTGGAAGAGCACATGCAGGCCATCCTGCACTCGATGAAGCGCTGATCGCGGCTGGTGCATCTCCACCAGACATCGCCGACTGCCGTAAGGATTTTGGTGGGCGATGCAGGGATTGAACCTGCGACCCCACCCGTGTGAAGGGTGTGCTCTCCCGCTGAGCTAATCGCCCGCTCGTTGCCCGTAGGCCAAGCGAGCCGCGATATAAGGGAGGCGGGTGCGGGAAGTCAAGGCGCTGTCTGGCGTTCCGCTAAGGATCGGATTTGCTGTCCTTTCCGCATTGTCGCCCAGGCGGGGCAGGCCCGCTTCCCAACGCAATCGAATATAGATCCTTGCGAAGAGGACCCCCATCCTAACCCTCCCCACAAGGGGGAGGGAAGCTGCCGCGCTCTCACCTTTGCGTCGAGAACGTTGGAAATTTGCTGATATCAGCGCCGACGGAATCTCCTCCTTGTGGGGAGGGTTAGGGGTGGGGGTATTCGTAGGGCGCAAGCCTTTGCCCATATGCGATTTCCTGCGCCGCTCCCCGTCAGTTTCCGGCGGCGGCAATCAGCTTTTGCGCCAGATCGAGCGTCAGGGCGTCGAAATGCGAGATGACCGCCGAGGGTTCGAATTCGCGGACATGGCGGTCGGTGTAGCCGAAATCGACCGCCACCACCGGGATGCCGGCGGCCTTCGCCGTGTCGATATCGGTTTGCGAATCGCCAACCATCAGCGCGCGGTGCGGGTCGCCGCCGGCCAGCTTGATGGTCTCGATCAGATGGCGCGGGTCGGGCTTGCGGAAGGTGAACGTGTCCTGGCCGGCGATGGCCGCGAAATGCTTCGTCAGGCCGAGCGCCTCGATCAGCGCCAGCGAGTTGGCTTCGTATTTGTTGGTGCAGATGGCGAGGATATAGCCGGCCTCCTCGAAGCGCGCGATCGCCTCGACGACACCGGGGTAGGGGCGCGATTTGCCGGGGATGTTGAGCGTGTAGTGGTCGAGGAAAAGTTTCAGCAACCGGTCGTGCTCCTCGACGGCAAGCGATCGCTGATGGGCCGCGTGCGCCCGCTCGATCATCACCCGGCCACCGTGGCCGACAAAACGCCTGAAGCCGGCTTCGTCGACCGCCGCGATCTCGCTGGCGGCAAGGCTGTGGTTCAGGCTGTCGAGCAGGTCCGGCGCTGTGTCGATCAGCGTACCGTCGAGGTCGAACACGATGATCGGTCGGGTCATGGTCTGTCCTGGGCAGGTGTGCAATGGGCAGGCGATAGCGGCTGTGGCGCGTCAAGGCAAGCGCGGGGCCAGTTCGTTCAGGCAGGGCCTGCCCATCAGGCCGGGCATTCGCGGCGGGCCGTCCTATATGAAAAAACCCGCCTCGGCGGCGGGTTGTTGGCGCAAATCAGCACCATGGACGAAAATGTAGCATAGCTGCGGTCACCGGTCAAGGAAATAATTCCTATACACCTCAGCTGGGGACCCGCCGTCCAGGGCTTTGACCGGACCGGCAAAAATGCTACGAGCCCGGCAGCGAGTTTCCGGGGCAATTACCGACATGGATGCAAGGCAATTGAAGGTCGAAGCCGCGCGCGCCGCACTTGCCCATGTGAGCGACGGCATGCGGCTCGGCATCGGCACCGGCACCACGGCCGAAGAGTTCGTGCGGCTGCTTGCCGAAAAGGTCGCCACCGGCATGACCATCATCGGCGTGCCGACTTCGGAGCGCACCACGTTGCTGTGCCGCGAGCTTGGCGTGCCGCTGTCGACGCTGGAGGAAACGCCAGAGCTCGATCTCACCGTCGACGGCGCCGACGAAGTCGACCCGGAACTGACCCTGGTCAAGGGCGGCGGCGGCGCGCTGCTGCGCGAGAAGATCGTCGCCGCGGCGTCCCAGCGCATGATCGTCATCGCCGACCGCTCCAAGATGGTCGAGACGCTCGGCCGTTTTCCGCTGCCGATCGAGGTCAATCCGTTCGGCCTGCGCGCCACTGAAATCGCGGTTGCCGCAGCAGCTGAAAAGCTCGGTCTTTCCGGACCGGTCACATTGAGGATGACGGGGGGGCAGGCTTTTGTTACAGACGGCGGCCATTTTATCCTCGATGCATCTTTTGGCCGCATTCCGGATACAAGAGCGCTTTCGAATGCTCTCCACGCCATTCCGGGCGTGGTCGAGCATGGTCTTTTCATCGGGCTGGCTTCAGCGGCCATCATCGCCGGCGGCGACGGTATCCAAACCGTCCATGCCGCCCGAAAACCAGGGAGTTTTACCGATCATGACGTTGCATAACCGGGTTCGCAGCCTTTCCGTCCTTCTGGCGGCCTCAGTCGTTTTCGCCTTCTCTTCGCCGGCGTTTTCGCAGGATGTCACGGATTCGCACCTGAAGGCCGCCCGCGCGGCGGTCGCTGCGATCCACGCGACCGACCCGTTCGACAACATCCTGCCGCAGGCAGCCGCGGCGCTCGAATCGCAGCTGATCCAGAAGAACCCGGACATGCAGGAACTGATCGGCAAGACGATCAGCGAGAAGGCGCTGGCGCTGGCCTCGCGCCGCGCCGACCTCGAGAAGGAAGCAGCACTCGCCTACGCGAAAGTGTTCTCCGAAAAGGAACTGGCCGACATCGCCGCCTTCTACAATTCCGATTCGGGCAAGAAGCTGCTCGATAGCGGCCCGACGGTGACCCGCGAACTGGTCAAGGCAGCCGACATATGGCAGAACGGCCTCGGCCGCGATCTCGCCCAGCAGGTCGGCGAAACGCTGGCCGCAGCCGCCAAGGCAAAGGCGCAGGCGGCACCTGCCGCGCCCGCCGACGGAGCCGCCGCTCCGGCCGATGGCGCAGCACCCGCCGATGGCGCGGCCCCCGCGGACAACAACTGATCCCGCATTTCAAATGGCCTTGCGGCCTCCCGCGAAAGCCCGGCCTGTCCGGGCTTTTCTTTTGATGGTTTGCGGCCTACCTGTCTGACACATTTCTGAAGCCTGGAGAGCCGCGTCATGGCTGGTTACGACTACGATCTTTTCGTCATCGGCGGCGGTTCGGGCGGGGTCAGGGCGGCGCGTGTCGCCGCGGCTCTCGGCAAGCGTGTCGGCATCGCCGAGGAATACCGCTTCGGCGGCACCTGCGTCATCCGCGGCTGCGTGCCGAAAAAGCTCTATGTCTATGCCTCGCAATTTCCCGAGCACTTTGCCGACGCCGCCGGCTATGGCTGGACGGTGCCGGGAGCCAGTTTCGACTGGCAGACGCTGGTCGCCAACAAGGATCGCGAGATCAGCCGGCTGGAGGCGATCTACGTCAGGAACGTCGAGGGCGCCGGCGGCGAGACCTTCCACTCGCGCGCCATGATCGTCGATCCGCATGTCGTGCATCTCCTGGGTGAGGATCGCACCGTCACAGCAGACCAGATCCTGATTGCCACCGGCGGCCGCCCCGCGGCGCATCCGGCGCTGCCCGGCCATGAACATTGCATCTTTTCCAACGAGGCTTTCGACCTCGAGAAACTGCCCAAGGCGATCATGATCGAGGGCGGCGGCTACATCGCTGTCGAGTTCGCCAACATTTTTCACGGTCTCGGCGTCGACACCACGCTGGTCTATCGCGGCAAGGAGATCCTCAGCCGGTTCGACATGGACCTGCGGCGCATGCTGCACGAAACGATGGAAAAGAAGGGGATAAGGATCCTCTGCCATTCCGTGTCCGAATGGATCCGCAAGCGGCCGGACGGCCGGCTCGACGCGCTCGTCAGCGGCGGCGAGGTGCTGACCGTCGACCAGGTGATGCTGGCCATCGGCCGCATTCCCAACACCGAGAATATGGGCCTGGAAGGCATCGGACTGGAGATGACCAAGACCGGCGCGATCGCTGTCGACGAATACTCCCGCACCAATATCGACAGCATCTGGGCGATCGGCGACGTCACCAACCGCGTGCAGCTGACGCCGGTGGCGATCCACGAGGCGATGTGTTTTATCGAAACCGCTTTCAAGGGAAATCCAACCGCGCCCGATCACGAGACGATCGCGACCGCTGTCTTTTCACAACCGGAGATCGGCACGGTCGGCCTGTCGGAGGACGACGCCGTCAAACGCTTCCCCGACATCGAGATCTACCGCGCGAAATTCCGGCCGATGCGGCACACCCTGTCCGGGCGGGATGAGAAGATGCTGATAAAGCTGGTGGTCGACGGCGCGTCGAAGAAAGTGCTTGGCGCCCACATATTGGGGCCGGACGCCGGCGAGATGGCGCAGCTGCTCGGCATCCCGCTGAAGGCCGGCCTGACCAAGGACGATTTCGACCGCACAATGGCCGTGCATCCGACGGCGGCGGAAGAACTGGTCACCATGTACAAGCCGACCTACCGCGTGAAGGACGGCGTGCGGGTCGATTGACGGCAAAGCCGGGTTGAGGAACTCCGCCGCGGCAAGGTGATGCCACGGCGGAGATAGTAGCTACAGCAGCGTGCCGCGCAGGATCACCAGCGCCACCGAGAAGTAGATCACCAGCCCGGTGACATCGACCAGCGTGGCGACGAACGGCGCCGATGCGCTGGCCGGATCGAAGCCGATGCGTTTCAAGGCGAACGGCAGCATCGAGCCCGACAGCGAACCGAAGGTGACGATGCCGACGAGGGCCGCGCCCACCGTCGTGGCGATCAGCGGCCAGTGCGGGCCATAGTCGTAGAAGCCCATATATTGCCACAGCGCAATGCGGCAGACGCCGACCACGCCGAGCATGGCGCCCAGCACGAGACCGGTGGGCAGCTCGCGCAGCGCCACCCGCCACCAGTCGCCAAGACCGATCTCGCGCAGCGCCAGCGCGCGGATGACCAGCGAGGTCGCCTGCGAGCCGGAATTGCCGCCCGAGCTCATGATCAGCGGGATGAACAGCGTCAGCACGATCGCCTTCTCCAGCTCGCCCTCATAGCTCTGCATCGCGTTGGCCGTCAGCATCTCCGAGATGAACAGCGCGCACAGCCAGCCGCCGCGTTTCTTGATCATGGCGAGGAAGCTCATCTTCATGTACGGCTCGTCCAGCGCCTCCATGCCGCCGAAACGGTGCGCGTCCTCGGTCGTCTCCGCGACCATCGTGTCGATGATGTCGTCGATGGTGACGATGCCGAGGATCTTGCCATGGTCGACGACCGGAACGGCGAGCAGATCGTATTTGGAGATCGTCTGCGCCAGGGTTTCGCGATCGGTCAGCGGTCCGACCGTCACCGGAAGATGATCCGGCGCCACCGTCATGATCGAATCGTCGGGCTCCCCGGTGATCAGCCGGCGCAGGCCCGTCGAGCGCACAAGCAGGTGCGTTTGCGGATCGACGATATAGATCGCATACACGGTCTCGCGCGTCCGCTCCACCTTGCGGATGTAGTCTAGCGTTTGCCCGACGGTCCAGTCCGAGGGCACGCTGACGAACTCCGTCGTCATGATCGATGCGGCGCTGCCTTCGGGATAGCCGAGGATGGAGAGCAGCGTTGCGCGCAGCGGCGGTGCAAGCCCGCCAAGCAGCTCGGAACGGGCCGGCTCTTCCAGCTCGCGCAGGATGTCGGCGGCACGGTCGACCGACATCGCGGTGAGCAGCTTGCCCGCCTTGGCGCGCGGCAGCGCCTCCATGAGTTCGGACGCGCCGTCGAGTTCCGGCTGATCGAAGATCTCGACCAGACGTTCGAACGTCACTTCACAGAGCAGTTCCGTCGCGGTCTCTCGAGGCTCGCTGTTCAGGGCCTCGACAATGTCGGCGACGTGATCGTTGGCTAGGATACGGGCAATCGCGACGGCCTCGTCGCTGGCTACGGCGGTAAATTCGTTCATGGCTCACTCCTTGCCGTCCGGCAGGACATGAACCATGTGAGGTCACGTCAGGGCGGACGGCTGTTGCGTTCGACTGTGACTGTCGCCAGGCATGGCGCGGTGACCTTTCCGCTTGCGGGTTCGCTTTTTTACTATCTGCAAGCGGGCGCAACATAGGAGCGCGCCTTGCCGTGTCAATCGCGGTGAGGAGGGAAAATGCCGACGAGCGGCCGAGATCGCGAGACTGTGATTGCCGGCCGCCGTTCGACTAGGCAGACCGGGGTGGATTAACCGTTATTTCTGCTTCAGCCGGCGCGAGAAGCGCAGCCATTTGTCTTCGACCGGCCTTGGGACCGGCCTTGGCTGCACCAGAATGGTGGTGAGTTCGGCGGGCAGGGTCGGAACCAGCGGCTTCTTGGTGGCGACGCCGTCGGCGATCGCGACGATGCTGTGATAGAATTCGCTGCCCGTCATCGATCTCGGCGCCACCGCCTCGTGCATGACGCTGATCACCGTGACATCGGGGCAGTTGTCCTTGATGGCCTGGTGGAAGGCTACCTTGCCGTCGGGGTCGAGCGCGCCGGTCGCCTCGTCGAGGAACAGCAGCCCCGGCTGCTGCAGCACGATGCGGGCCACCACCAGCTTCTGTTTCTGGCCGCCCGACAGCACCTGGTCCCAGCTTTTGCCTTCGCGGCTTTCGTCGGCCATGTGCTCGATAAAGTCGCCGAGCCCCGCCTTGTGCAGCGCCGACGCGACCTGCGCGTCGCCATGGTCGCGCTCGGAGCCCGGAAGGCAGACCAGTTGCTTCAGCGTCACCTGCTGCAGCTTGACCTCCTGGGCGGCATAGAAACTCTTGACGCCCTCGGGGAAGACAATGGTGCCGCGGCCATAGGGCCACAGGCCGTTGATCGCCTTGATCAGCGAAGTCTTGCCGCAGCCGGACTCGCCTTTCAGGAAAGTCCATTCGCCGCGCCGGAAGCGCAGATTGGCGGCGCTGAGGAAGGGCGTCGCATCCTCGCCTTGATGCGCCAGTTCGAGCTTCTGGATGGTCAGGCCAAAAACCGGGTTCTGGCTGGTGTAGTGGAAATCGGAGCGGCCGGTCTGGCTGTAGAATTCCTGCGGATGCTGGACATTCTCGATCGCCTGCGCCAATTCGATGACGCGCTGGCTGTTAGCGCGCAACGTTGCGATGTTCGGCATGACGTGGATGAACCAGGAGCATTGACTGATCAGCGAATTGACCAGCTCGGAGCCGGTTATGTAGCCCTTGAGATCGAAACCGTTGTGGATGAACGGCACCAGGCCAGGTCCATAGGCGACAATGCGGGCGCCAATGAAATTGTAGATCAGCTCGAACGAATTGTAGCCTGTGTTGACGATATTCAGCCGGGCCCAAGTGCGGTCGATGTCGACATAAAGTCGATTGTGCATCGTCTTCTGCACATCCTCGCCTTGCGAGGCCGCGACATGGAAGCTGCGACGCAGGAAAGTGGTCAACTCGCCGCGATAGCTGCCTTCGGATTGCTGCATCCTGACGTTGAGCCGTTCCAGCAGACGACCCAGTTTGACCGCGATCCAAGTGTTCAGCGGCACGTAGGTGGCGACCGCCAGGAAAGCCAAAACCGCGCTGCCGTAGCTGCCGAGAAATTCCAGCCCTTTCACTTCCGCCGAGTTTTCAAGCAATTTCTGGCCGACGAAATAAAGCGATGTGGCAACACCCAGGACGCCCATGGCGAGGCCGATGGCTCCGCCGGTCATGTCCTTGATCGATTCCTGGACGCGCTGATCGATGTTGTCGGGAGCGGCATTGCCGGACGAACCATGCTGGGCGTGGAAATGCGTATGATTGGTGTCGAGCAGCGCTTCGTTGAAGCGGCTGTCCAGCCAGCCGCGCCATTTGCGGTGCAATGTCGCTGACACGAGGCTGCGGATGCCGGTGAAGCCGGCGTCCTTGAGCACGACCAGCAGCACCAGGACGCCGGCATTGACCAGCAGCGAGCGAAGCGGCGTGGTGTTGGCGGCGTCATGGAAGAAGGCGATCGAGTTGACCAGTTCGCCGGAGGCTTCGGCGAACCAAACACCGGCCTTGCTGGACAGCGCCGTGAGCAGTGCGATCACCAGCGTCAGCGTCCAGGCTTCCTTCCAGCGGTCGGAAACCCAGTAGGCCCGCATCAGGCCCCAGAAGCTGCGCATCGACGACACCGGCGTCAGAAGCGATCGCCCTGCGGCATCGCGAGGTGTTTTTTCCGGTACTGACTCTTGCGATGGTCTACCGACCCGAATCACGATCCCGCCCAAACCTTTTTTCTTTTGTTACGGATGGTAACACCAATTGATCATTTTCCATTAATTTAAAACCGGGCGGACCGGATTGCCCCGGCAGCCGTTGCCGTGAGGCAACAGATTACATGCTGAAATATAGCGACAACGATAGGCAAAAATCACGATATCGCTTTTGATTTCAAATGTTTGAGTTGGAGAAACGCAACGTTGGAGCGCTTCCCTTAGGGAAGTGTTTCACACGGTTTTGTGAACTCAAAATCGTCCGGACCGAGCGCTTTTCTCAAAGCGGGTTGACCCGAACACCCGAGAATTGCCGTTCGCGATCTCGCCGGGTTTGCCGTTGTCGTCCTTGCCGGAGGCAGGACGTGACCGGAGAATCGGCCGAGCGGCGCTTCCTTGTCGGATCGGCTGAGGAACTGCGTTTGACAATTCATCCGCTTGGGATTGAACCTTGCCTGGCATCGTCGACACTCATGCATGTTCGGTTCTCCAACAAGGAAGCTCCCAATGCTTGCACGCGCGGCCGCAATCCTGTCCCTCTTCGCCTGGCTGCCCCTCGTACCTTTGGCGCATGCCGGCGAGCAGAGCATCCCGGCCAGCGCCGAAGGCCAGATCGAGTTCAACACGCCGTCCGGCAACATCGGCTGCATCTACACGCCCAAAGGCGGCACCGGCACCTATGAACCAAGGGATGGTGGCCCGGAGCTGAGCTGCTCGCGCGTCGAGCCAAGCTACGTCACGATTATCCTGGGTCCGAAGGGGCCAGCCACGCTGATCAAGAACCCAGGCGAGCAGGGCTGCTGCAGCGATGTCGACAAGCTTGGCTACGGCAACAGCTGGAGCGCCGGGCCGTTTTCGTGCCAGTCGTCAACCAAGGGACTGTCCTGCATGGCGACGAACGGCCATGGATTTTTCATCAGCAAGGCCAAGGCGACGGTGAAGTAACGTTTCCTGCTGTCGCGGACAGGAGAGGGCGGTCGGCTCAGCCGGCTTTTTCCAGTTCGCCGCGCGCCTTGGCGGCCGCCACCTGGCGAATGGCATCGGCCAGCGTATCGGCATCCTGTGCGCCCATGACCGCGTATTTGTCCTCGAGCAGGAAGCACGGTACACCAGAAATGCCCATGCGCGACGCGGTGGCGATCTCGGTGCGCACCGCCTCGACATCGGCCTCGGTCGGCAAAAGCGTGGCGACCACGGACGCATCCATGCCGGCCTCGCGCGCCGCCTCGACCAGCACGGCATGATCGCCGATGTTGGCGCCTTCCTCGAAATTCAACTGGAATAGCCGGCGCACAAGCCTGTTCTGAATGGCTTCGCCGGCGGCACCTGCCCAGCGGATCAGCCGGTGCGCATCCAGCGTGTTCGGCGCCACCTTGATGGCGTCGAAGGCGAACGAGATGCCTTCGATTTCGCCCAGCGGCTCGATGCGGACGTGAATCTCGCGGATGCGCTCATCACTGCCGAATTTTGCCAGCATGTATTCGCGGCGGTCCTTGCCTTCGGGCGGAATGGTTGGATCGAGCTGGAACGGCCGCCAGCGGACATGCACGTCGACATCGCGGACGGCGGCGATTGCCCTGTCGAGCCGCTTCTGGCCGATGAAGCACCAGGGGCAGACGACATCGGATACCACATCGACGGTGATGGCGTTCAATTCGCTCATCTCGATCTCCCTGATCCCTCAGTTGGGCTTGCGCCACCATGTTGGCAGTTGATACCCGAATATGGGTGTCTTTTGCGGATGTTCCAGGTAGTTCCAGTAGGCGATCCATTGCTGCGTGTTGTACTGCATCGGCACCATGTAGTTGCCGGAGATCAGCAGCCGGTCGAGAACGCGAACTGCGGCAACATAATCCTCCTTGGAACGGGCGCGCAGCATCGCCTCGATTGCCGCGTCCACAGCCGGATCGGCGACGCCGGCGAGATTGAACGAGCCTTCCGTCCTGGCCGCGGCCGAACTCCAGCGTCCGCTCTGCTCGATGCCGGGTGACAACGAGTTGTTGAAGCCGCTCGATCCGACCAGGACCTCGAAATCGAAGCGCTGCTTGCGCGACTGGATCTGATCGCCGTCGAGGCTGCGAATGGTGAGGTCGATGCCGATCTTCTCCAGCGTGCGCTGGTAGATGCCGGCAAGGCGCTCCTCGTCCTGCGACGCGGTCAGGATTTCGAAGCTGAAGGGTTTGCCTTCGGGATCGAGCATCGTTCCATTCTGCACGTGGTAGCCGACACTTTTCAAAAGATCGAAAGCTGCCTTCAAGACGCGGCGGTCCTGACCGGATCCGTCGGTCACCGGCGGCCGCCATGTACCGTCCATGACATCGGCCGGCACGCGGCCGGGGTAGGGCGCCAGAAGCGCTTTCTCCTTGTCCTCCGCTGGATGGCCGAGCGCGGAAAGCTCGGAGTTTTGCCAATAGCTCATTGTCCGCGCGTACTTGCCGCCGAACAGGTTCTTGTTGGCCCATTCGAAGTCATAAAGCATGCCGAGCGCGCGCCGCACGACCGGGTTGGCGAATTTCGGCAACCGCGTGTTGAACAGGAAACCAGTCACCACGGGCGGAATGCCGGTGTCGAAGGTCTGCGCGACCACATCGCCCTTGTGGAAGGCCGGAAAATCGAGATCGCGCTCGCGCTTCACCGGATCGCTGTCGTCGTCGATGGCGCAAAGGCCTTTCTTGAACGCTTCGAGCTTGGCGTTGGCGTTGAGGAAATACTCAATGGTGATCCGGTCGTAATTGTCGAAACCGCGCTTGGCCGGGACGTCCTTGCCCCAGTAGTCCGGGTTGCGCTTGAACACGATGCGCTGGCCGGGCTGCACCTGCGCGATCGTATAGGGGCCGCTGCCGATCACCGGCTTGAGCGTCGTCCTGTCGAAAGTCTCCTTGTCGAAGGCGTGCTTCGGGATGATCGGGGTCAGCGCGATGATCAGCGGGAATTCGCGATCGGCCTTGTCGTTGAAGGTGAAACGCACGCTGTGGTCGCCGGTCTTTTCGAGCTTGGCGACCCTGGCCATGCGGTCGCTGTAGGGCGGTCGGCCTTTCTCGGTGTAGACGTCATAGCTGAACAGCACGTCCTCCGGCGTCACCGGCTGGCCGTCCGACCATTTGGCCTTTGGATTGAGATGGAATTCGATGCTCTTGCGCTCCGGGTCCATGTCGGCGCTGTCGGCCAACAAACCGTAGAGCGTGAAAGCCTCGTCGGCATTGCGCTGCATCAACGGCTCGAAGACCAGATTGCCGAAGATCGTATCCATCATGCCGCGCGCCGTCGTGCGCAGGCTCTTGAGGATAAAAGGGTTGAGGTTGTCGAAGCTGCCGACGAAGCAATAGGTGATGTTGCCACCTTTGGGCGCATCGGGATTGACGTAGTCGAAATGCGTGTAGTCGGGCGGCAGCGCCGGCTCGCCCTGCATGGCGATAGCGTGCTTCGGTTCCGATGCGGCCGGCTGATGCGAAAGTGCGAGAAACGACATCGCGGTGATCAGCCAAACAACAACGCGGCCCATGACCGTCTCCTTACTGGGCGGCTTGATGATTCGGAGTGCACCCTAGCATGGCGCCACCGCGCTCCGGCCAGATACATCAGGCCAAATCGCACGACGCAAATTGCACGGCCAAGAATCGCAGGCGCCGGGCTGGATTCGGCATCGCTTGCAGTGTAACACGCCCTCCGAAGTCATTCTGTTGCCTCATTTCGGCAACAGGTAGCTGGACCACACGGCACGAAGAAGCCGGTCCCGGGATCATTTGAGAGGAAGTGCACGACATGACGAGCCTGAACAGCAACGCGTACCGCCTGTCGGTCATGGCCGCTGGCGTGATCGGCTTTCTGGGCGCAGGACTCCCCGCCGCTTCCGCACAGCAGCAACAGCAGATTCCGCAAGGCTGGTTCAAGGCCTGCACCAAGCAGGAAGACGTCGACATCTGCAACGTCCAGAACATCACCACCGCCGGCAACGGCCAGCTGGTCACCGGCGTCAGCCTGATCGAGCTCAAGGGCAAGGTGAACCGCAAGGTGTTCCAGGTGACGGTTCCGACCGGCCGTCTGGTGCCTCCCGGCATCGGCCTGCAGATCGACACCGGCAAGGCGCAGAAGCTCGATTATGTGATCTGCTTCCCGGATCGTTGCGTGGCCGAAGTGCCGCTGACCGATCAGCTCGTCGCGGCATTCAAGAAAGGCCAGGCGATCACGCTGACTTCCGTCAATTTCCAGAACCAGCCCAATCCGATCAAGATCGCCCTGCAGGGCTTCAGCGGCGCCTATGACGGCCCGGCGCTGCAGCAGTCGGACATCGAGGACCGGCAGAAGAAGCTGCAGGACTTCGTCGCCAAGAACAACCAGGATTTCGCCAAGAAGCTCAAGGAAGAGCAGGACAAGGCGAAGACCGCCAACTGATCGGCCGATATCGTCCGGCCAGCAAAAAAGCGGGGTCATGCCCTAATGCAGTTCACTTAGGCACCTTCAGTGTTCTGACAGGATATTTGGCTGGTAGCTTTTTGACGACACGGGGGCATGATCGCCC